>JBPCNU010000135.1:0-6063 GCA_051000975.1 Rubrobacter sp. | reverse complement strand
GCCTGATAGCGGCCTTCTACTATACCTACGCAGTGGATCTCGTACGGAGATCTGGGCTTGGTGAGTCCTGGGGGCCAATTCTATGGAGCCTCGTAGGTATCGCCGGAGTAACCGGAATACTCTCTGGGGATGCCGTCTCACGGTTCGGCCTCAAGAGTTGTCTAGCCGCCTGTCTTAGTATGCTCGCCGTCTCCATAGCCGCTCTTGGATTCGTACAGGGTTCAGGGCTACTGGTCGTAGCCTGCGCCGTGGTGTTTGGAGCTAGCTACATGCCGATCGCTGCCCTGCTAGTACTCTGGAGCGGCAACGTCTTCTATGAAAGGCCGTCCACCGGCTTCAGCGCCGTACTGTTCTCGCTGGCGTTGGGTTCTATTGTTGGCCCAGCGATACTGGGGGCAGTAGCGGGGATCTTCGATCTACGGGTGGCGTTCTGGTGCGCGGCCGGGTTGACGGCGGTCAGCATCATGCTCGCGCCGAGTTCCGATATTCGCCACGCAGGACCGGATGCGTAGGCTAACGCTCCAGAACCTTCAGCCTGCTCAGTCGACGACGATAAACAGCCCTGACTTCCAACCCGAATATCTCAACTGTGGAACGGGAAAATACCACTTGCTCTGACAAGGCCCCTATCGTAGTAGCCGCACTGTATGTGAACAACAACATGGTCCATTAGACACGACCTAGCCTCCAACGAACGCCATCGCCCGCCCCGGCCCGCCGGACGCCCCGGCGACCTTTATCGGGAGGAAGACGAAGAACGCCCCGCGCACGGGTAGCCGGTCGAGGTTGGCGAGAAGTTCTATGTAGCGCATCCCGCGCCCGAGCCCTTCCTGATGCACCGGGACGGGGTCGTGGGCCGAGCCGATGCTCGGCGCGTCTATCCCGAGCGTCTTTATCCCCTTCTCATCTAGGTAGACGGCGGTCTCCGGCGACGGCGCGGGCCAGCCCTGAGAGGCCTTCGTCACGAGCGGGCCGTACATGTACCGCTCCCCCGCCTCTCCCTCGACGTAGTGCCGGTCCCAGCCCGTCCTTAGCAGCACGACCTCCCCGGCCTGCAGCTCGCCGTTCTCACGCTCGAAGTCCTTTATATGATCCGGGGTGATGAACGGGCTGACCCCCGGCTCGCCCCCCTCCGACAGGAAGCTCACGTCCACGACGACCGCGTTCCCCATCAGGTCATCGAGCGGCACCTTCTCCCCGGACTCAGTGCCGAGATCGCTCGCGCACGGCAGCCCCGAACCCGGCGGCGGTATGAAGTGGGTCGGCGCGTCGAAGTGCGTCCCGCAGTGCTCGTCTATCGTGATCATGTTCGTCTGAAACGGCGCGTTGCTGCGCGTCTTCCCCGTCGGGGAATCGACCTCCGCGAACCAGTTCCAGTTGTGGTGCGCGAACATCATGCTCCCCGGCCACGTCGTCGGCAGCTTCTCCGACAACGTCACCGAGAGGTCCACGACCCCGGCCCCCCCTAAAGACGAAACATCCACCATCTCTCCTCCTTCTCCCCAGAGTTATCAACGTTCCCTCGACATTACTTCGATATCCTAGGCCACACTATCCCCGCTTTCAAAACCTCCCGCAAGCCCCGGGAGATCAAACCTCGACCTCCAAATTGGTATGACAGTGTGATAATTTACGTGCGGGAAGTGGCATTCGGGGAACGGGAGGAAGCGTGGCTGAAGCAACGGAAAGGCCGGAGACGACGCAGGACATTCCGGGTTCGGTGGTGAAGGGGGACGACCCGTACCATCTTACACCGGAGGGGATAATGGACCCGCCGAAGGGCTGGGGACAGAGCATCAAGCATCTCGGGCCGGGGCTTATTCTCAGCGCTTCCATCGTCGGGTCGGGGGAGTTGATCGCGACGACCGCGCTCGGGGCGACGGCGGGGTTCGCCATTCTCTGGATGGTCATCTTCTCGACGCTGGTGAAGGTGGCGGTGCAGATAGAGCTCGCGCGGTGGACAATCTCGACCGGTCAACCCGCCCTCACGGGCTACAACAAGGTGCCGCCGAAGATCGGCCCCATCGGTTGGGTCAACATCCTGTGGAGCGTGATGGCACTCGCAAAGGTGCTTCAGATCGGCGGTATCGTCGGCGGCGTCGCCGTCGGGTTCAGCCTCCTCTTCCCCATAGGCAGCGACCCTCTCGGCTTCACGTCGCTCTTCGTCTGGACGAGCATAGTCGCCGTTACCAGCATTGCTCTGTTGTATTCAAACAAATACACGCTCGTGGAGCGGGGGGCGGTTTTTCTCGTCATCATCTTCTCGCTCGTGACCATCGCCATCGCGCTCGGGTTGCCGTTCACGCCGTTTGCCTATAGTGCGGGGGACGTCATCGGCGGGTTGCAGTTTGCGATACCGGCGGGCGCGCTCGGGGTGGCTATCGCGATGTTCGGGATCACGGGCGTCGGGGCGGACGAGTTGACGTTCTACACGTACTGGTGCGTCGAGAAGGGTTACGCGCGGTACGTCGGGCCGAACGACGGAAGCGAGGAGTGGAAAGAGCGGGCGGAGGGTTGGATCGGCGTGATGTACAAGGACGCTTTCGTTTCGTGGTGCGTCTACACCTTCGGGACGCTCGCCTTCTTCATCATGGGGGCGGCGGTGTTACATCCGCAGGGGCTCGCGCCGGAGGGGAACGAGATGATCACGACCCTGTCGAGGATCTACACCGACGTCCTCGGCGAGTGGGCCAGCACTCTGTTCATCATCGGGGCGATAGCCGTCCTCGGTTCGACTCTGTGGGCCTCCCTGCCGAGCTGGGCGCGGATGTACACGAACCTGCTCGCGACGGTCGGGGTGCTCGACTGGCAGGACACGCGGGCTCGGATGCGTTGGATCCGGACCTTCACCATCATCCTCCCGATACTCTGGGGCACCGCGTACCTCTTTATCCAGTCGCCTGTGCTAATGGTCCAGATCGGGGGCGTCGCAACCGGTATCTTCCTGCTCGCAGTGGTCGTGGCCGTCTGGTACCTCCGCAACAACGAGACCGACCCGCGCCTGCACGGGAGCATGCCCTTCAACGGCCTCCTCATCGTCAGCAGCATCGCTATCCTGCTCCTCGGCATCTACACCGCAGTCAACGTTTTCTAGTGTGCTAAACCAGTACCGAAGCGAACCGGAAGGACCAGGACCGTGAGCAGACTCGACAGCCCGAGGGACTTCGACCAGGTAGCGAAGCTCCCCGCCCCCGGCGACAACGCCGCCATAGCCACCGAACGCCTTGAAGCCGGAACGCTTGTGACTCGGTGCGGCAAGACCTTCACTATCCACCACACCATTCTGGAAGGCCACCGCTTCGCAACGGAGAAGCTGCGGGAAGGCGACGATTTTCTGTCGTGGGGTCTGCCGTTCGGTCAGGCGACTAAGGACATCTCCCCCGGCGACTATGCTTGCAACAAGAAGATCCTGACCGCCCTCGCCGAGCGTAACGTGGACTTCGCCCTCCCCGACGGACCGAACTTCCGCGACGCCGAATTAACCGCCTATACACTCGATGAGGAATCGTTCCGGCCCGGCGAACAGGTCGCGCTCCACGAGGACCCGGCGACCTTCTTCGGATACCACAGGAGCGGCGGGCGCGGCGTCGGGACGCGCAACTACATCGCCATAATCGGGGTGACGAGCCGCACCGGAGGCTTCGCGAAGGCCCTCGAACACGAGCTCAAGGAGGCCACGAAAGACTACGACGACATAGACGGCATCGTCGCGGTCGCCCACACGGAGGGCGGCGAGGACGTAGCGCCCAACAACCTCGACCTGCTCCTGCGGACCCTCTCCGGCTTCATCGTCAACCCGAACGTCGGGGCCGCGCTCGTCATAGACGAGGAACACGGGGCGGTCACGAACGACGCCCTCCGCGACTACATGCTGGGTAACGGCTACCCGCTCTCCGACCTGCCGCACGAGTTCATGACTCTGGGGAGGAGCTTCGGGCTGGACCTGAAGGCCGCCAGGGAGACAGTGCGTGGCTGGCTGGCCGAGGTCGGTTCAGCGCGCCGAACGAAGGAACCGCTCTCGGGGTTGAAGGTCGCGCTCCAGTGCGGCGGGTCGGACGCCTTCTCCGGGGTCTCGGCCAACCCGCTCGCGGGGTGGGTGGCGAAGGAGGTTATCAGGAACGGCGGTTCTGCGGTGCTGGCCGAGACCGACGAACTCATCGGGGCGGAGTCGTATACCCTCGAAAACGTGCGTGAACTCGACGTAGCGAAGCGGTTCCTCTCGATGGTCGAGCGGTTCAAGGAACGGGTCGGGTGGCATGGCCACACGGCGGAGGGGAACCCGTCGGGCGGGAACAACTACCGGGGTTTGTACAACATCTCGATCAAGTCCATCGGGGCTGCAACGAAGCGCGACCCGGAGGTCCGGCTGGACGACATCGTCGACTACGCAGAGCGTTTCGAGCGTCCCGGCTACCTGTTCGTGGACAGCCCCGGCAACGACCTTGAAAGCGTCGCCGGGCAGGTAGCGTCCGGCTGCAACATGGTCTTCTTCACGACCGGGAACGGCTCCATAACGAACTTCCCGTTCGTCCCGACGGTCAAGGTCGTTACCACCACCGGGCGCTACGAGATGCTCCGGGCCGAGATGGACGTGAACGCTGGGGCCTACCTCGACGGCACGCCGCTCGAAGAGGCCGGGACGGAGATGTTCGACCTCACGCTCCGGGCCGCCTCCGGCGAGAAGACCGCCGGGGAAAAGGCCGGGCACTCGCAGGTCTCCATCTGGCGCAACTGGCGACAGACCGACACGCAGGACCTCGCAGACATCCAGAACAGCCCGACGCCCGACGGCGAACCGCTGCAGCTCGTCGTGGACGCCGCTGCATCCGAGAAGACGTTCGAGGCGATCAGGACGGATCGGGGCTGCGTCGCCGATCAGGTCGGCCTCGTCATGCCGACGAGCCTCTGCTCGGGGCAGATCGCCCTCCGCATCGCCGACGGGCTGAATGACCGGGACTTCGACGAGGACAGGCTCTCCCGCTTCGTCGCCCTCCCCCATACCGAGGGCTGCGGTAGCTCCGGCGGCGCGTCCGAAGCTCTCTACTCGCGCACCCTCCTCGGACACCTCGCAAGCCCCCTCGTCCGCTTCGGGCTGCTCCTCGAACACGGCTGCGAGAAGACCCACAACGACTACTTCCACGCCCGCCTGAAGGAGGCCGGGCTCGACCCGGAGAACTTCGGCTGGGCAAGCGTCCAGCTCGACGGCGGCATAGACGCCGTGATCGAGAAGGTCGCCGGGTGGTTCGACGAAAAACTCGCCTCCGCCCCGGACCTCGCCCGCGAGACCGCCGGCCTGAAACACCTCCGGCTCGGCCTCGACGCCTCCGGGCCGCTCCCGGACAACGCGGCCCGGAGCCTTGCCACCCTCGCCGCGACGGTCGTCGCCTCCGGCGGGACGGTCGTCGTGCCGGAGCGTTCGCCGCTGCTCGCGTCAAAGGCTTTCCTGAGTGGTACGGTCGGTGAGTCCCGCGAGGTCCACAACACGCTCTCGCACGGCGAGGCGGCAAGAAACCCCGGCTTTCACGTCATGGAATCCCCGACGAGCGACCCGATAGAGGCCGCCACCGGGCTCGCGGCGACGGGCGTCGAGGTGATGCTGGCGCACGTCTCCGGCAGGCCGCTCCCGGCGCACAGGATGGTCCCGCTCCTCCAGGTCTCCTCCGACGAGGGGACGATCACGAAATACGCAGACGACCTCGACCTCGCCCTGCCCGGCGGCGACCCGGAGGTGTGGTCGGGCGAAGTCATGGACCCCCTGCTGGATGTCGCGTCGCGCCGCTATACACCCTGGCTCTTCGGTCAGGGGAACGTCGGTTTCCAGTTCACGCGGGGGTTGCTCGGCGTCTCGATGTAGCTGTAGCGTCGCGCGGGGTGAGGCGCGCAGCCGCGCTGCGCGAATGGACATATGGCTCAGGAGATACGACGGGTGAAGTTACGGGATCAGGTAACAGAGAAACTCGCCGCGATGGTCCTCTCCGACGGGTACTCGGAGGGCGACCGGCTGCCGCCCGAACGGAAGCTCGTCGAGGACCTCGGGGTGAGCCGCACGGTCGTCCGCGAGGC
>JBPCNU010000134.1:0-5326 GCA_051000975.1 Rubrobacter sp. | reverse complement strand
CGACCACCTCGCCGAAGGCCGAGATCTCGGCGAGAGCGGCGAGGTTCTCTTGGGAGTGATCCCCGGCGTTGTGCGGGTGAATCCCGGCGACCGCGTAGACCCCGGAGATTTCCTTCGAGAGCCGTATCCCTTCGAGGGAGTCCGCCACGGTCGTCCCGATGTTCACGACCGCCCCGACCCCGGCCTCGCGGGCTTCGTCTACCGCAGTCTCCGGTGATACGTTCAGCCGCAAGAGGTGCGTGTGTGAATCGATTAGCATTCCCCGATTGTATCCGTTCGCGACCGGCCCACATCGGGCGATGTCTGCCCTTTACGGGATGGACTTTCGGCCAGCAGCGCACATGTTCGCCGTTTTCTACGACCCGGATATCTTGGGCGAATCGCAATCCAGGCAGCGGCTCGGAGCCGCAGTATTTACCCCTGATCAGCGTCCGGTAAGACGAGACGATCGTAGATCTCCTGCTTTCTGAAACCCGTCTCTTTTGCCGCTCGCGCCGCCGCCCGAGACTTGCCGTCTCCGGCCTCGATGCAGGTCATCGCCAGCGTCAGAGCTTCATCCAGCGTCGCCGCTCGCACGGACGAGCCGCCCCGGACTACGATCACGACCTCACCTTTCACGTCGCCGGAGAAGTGTACGGCGGCCTCCGAAGCAGTACCCCGGAAGACCTCCTCGTGGAGCTTCGTGAGCTCTCGGCAGACCGCGACCGGAGACCCTTCCGGTAGCTCGCTCAGCGTTTTGGCCAGGCGTTTGGGTGATTCGTAGAGGACGAAGGTCGCCTGTTCGGCGGCTATCTTCGTGAGGAGTTCCGTTCGCTCGCGGCCTTTTCGTGGTGGGAACCCGACGAACGTTACGGTACCGGTGGGTAGCCCGGAGGCGGCAAGGGCGGTCGTCAGGGCCGACGCGCCGGGCAGGACCTCGACCTTCGCCCCGGATTCGATGCATGCTGTAACGAGGGTGTAGCCGGGGTCGGAGACGAGCGGCATTCCAGCGTCCGAGACGAGGGCGATCGCCTCGGATTTCGCCCGCTCGGCGAGTTCCGGGGCGAGTCGAGCCTCGTTGTGATCGTGGTAGGCGAGGAGCTTCGCCTCTATCTCGTAGTGTTTGAGGAGTTGACCGGTACGGCGAGTATCCTCGCAGGCTACGGTATCAGCCTCACGCAGTACTCGAAGAGCGCGGAGGGTGATATCCTCCAGGTTGCCTATCGGGGTTGGAACCACGTAGAGCGTCAACGCCGCTCAGCCGCCGATTGCATAGTCACCGGAGTCTGGGCAACGATCGACATCCACCCCGACGGCCTTGCCCGAGCCGGAAGGATTCACCGCTTCCAGTCCGCGATCTCCAGCTCCGCCTCCCCGGAATACCGGCTCCTCGAAACGGTGAAGACCGCGTCGAAGGCTCCGTTCGGCACCGCGTCCGAGTGGCAGGAGAGCTTCGCTTTCATACCGCCTTTCAGGGTCAGGAGGTTCATGCCAGGCCAGATCTCCCGCGACGAGACGACGGAGAGGCCGCTTGACGCGAAGACGGGCCGATGGTTTCCGCTCCCGAACGGGGCCAGACGCTCGTGCCAGTCGAGAAATCCGTTTTGCAGGGCGTCGAATTCCAGTTCGGCGTCTATCTCGATGGCGGGCTCCAGAACCTCCGGGTCTACCGCAACCTGCGCTCTCACGGCCTCGTTGACCTTCGCCACGAACGAATCGAAGCCACCCGCCACGACCGATAGCCCGGCGGCCTTCCGGTGGCCGCCCCACTGGTCGAGGTACTCTCGCGCGGCGTAGAGCGCGCCGTAGAGGTCGACGTCGGTCTCTCCGGCGCGAGCCGAGCCGCCGTAGGAACCATCCGTCCTGCGTCCGAGGATGGCGGTCGGACGACCCGCCGCGCTCGCCACGCGCCCGGCTACCAGGCCCGCGAGGCCGCCGATCTCCTCCGTTACGACGACCTTGAAGTCCTGCGTCGGGTCCACCTCTTCCATCGCCCGCGCGACCGCCGCCTGCGTCCGCTTCTGGCGATCCTGGTTAAGCTGGTTGAGGTTGGAGGCTATGCGAAACGCCTCCCGCCGGTCTTCCGTGAGCATGAGATCGAGCGCAGGCCGGGGGTTCTTTATTCGCCCGATAGAGTTGATGCGCGGCCCGAGCTTCCACCCGAGATCCTCCTCGCTGAGCGTCCCGCGTACCCCGGCGACCTGAACGAGCGCAGCCAGTCCGGGCCGGGCCTGCCGGGCGTCCAGGGTCGCGTTCAGGCGTTTCAGGCCCATCATGGCGAGGGCGCGGTTGTCGCCGCGCAGGGGGGCGATGTCCACGACGGTCCCGAGGGCGACGAGGTCGAGGAGCCGTCCGAGGCGTTTCCTCGCGTCCGGGTCGTCGAGTTCACGGGCGACGGCCCAGGCGAGCTTCCAAGCGACGCCCACCCCAGCCAGAGGGTCGTCCATATCCCAGAGCTTCGGGTCGAGGACGGCTGTGGCGGCGTCCGGTATCTGCTCCGGCGGGAGGTGATGGTCGCTTATGATCACGTCCATCCCGAGCTCCACCCCGACCTCGACCTCGCGCCAGTTGGAGATGCCGCAGTCGCACGAAATGAGGAGATCCACCCCCTCTGCGAACATGTTCCTCACGTAAGGCTCCAGCAGCCCGTAACCCGTCTGCCGGGTCGGGAGGCCAACGGTTACGTTGGGCGTGTAGTGTGAGAGGGCGAGGTACAGGACCGAGGCCGAGGTGATGCCGTCGGTGTCGTAGTCCCCGAAGACCCCGATGCGCTCTCCGTTTTTTATGGCCTTCGCGATGCGCTTCGCGGCGACCTTCCACGGCTCCTCGTCGGGCGGCTTTATCGCCGCCAGGGTGGGTGTCAGGAAGCTGTCCGCATCCTCGGGCTTTACGCCCCGGTTGGCGAGGACGCGAGCGCAGAGTTCATCCATCTCCGTCCCCCCGACGAGAGCGGAGACGGCGTCGGTGTCCGGTTCCATGAATCGCCAGCGGGCCAACGGCCGAACCTTTCCGGGAGTTTTCTCGATTCCTTCGATGTTCTTCGAGCTTTCGGGGATTATACAGAGCGCACCGGACGGAACCCGCAGCTGCCGGAAGACCCGCTACGCGAGCGGGCTGAGGCTCTCCAAAGCGCGCTCGACTATCTTTGCGGCGAGTGGGCGACGTTCCCACTCTTCGCGGGTCAGTTCCTCGCAGTTCGTCTTGTCAAGCTCGAACATCTCCTCCATATCGGCGGCGAGCCTTTCGGAGTAGATCTCCAGGTTCACTTCGTAGTTGCCGAGCAGGGAGAGACGGTCGATGTTCGCGGTACCGATGGTGGACCACTTGCCGTCGATGGTCGCGGTCTTGGAGTGGATCATGATGTGCCTGTAGCGCTGTATCTTTATCCCGGCTTCGAGCAGCTCGTAGAAGTACCGCCTCGCCAGCCAGTCGGCGATTATGTGGTTCGCCTCCTTCGGGACGATGACCTGCACGTCCACCCCGCGCTCGACGGCGGCTATCAGCCCGGCCCGCATCGCCCGGTCGGGGACGAAGTAGGCGTGCGTCAGGTAGATATTCTTTGTGGAGCGGTCTATCGCTTCGAGGTAGACGCCGCGGATCGGAAAGATCCTCATATACGGATCGTTGCGGTGAAGTACGAGGTGTGAGTTCCACGCCCGGTGTCCCGCCGGCTCGATGCGCGAGAGGTTCCTGAGCCGGTCGGCCTTGTAGTGGATGTTCCAGAAGTCTACGAAGGCGTTCTCGATCTCGTTGACCTCCGAGCCTCTTATGCGGAGGTGCGTGTCGCGCCAGCCAGCGGCGTAGAGCTGCCCGAGGTTGTAGCCACCCATGAAGGCGACCTCACCGTCGACACAGAGGATCTTGCGGTGATCCCGGAAGATCGTCCTCGGGTTCACGAACTCGTCGGCGTGCTTCATCGGGCGAAAGTTCAATAGCTGGATCTCAGGCGGAAAATCCTTGAACTCTTTCGGCACCACGAGGTTAGCGAAGCCGTCGAAGATCACGTAGACCTCGACGCCAGACCGGGCCTTCTTCGCCAGAGCCTCTACGAAACGCTTGCCGAGTTCGTCGCCCTTCCAGATGAAGGTTTCGAGGAAGATGTACTTCTCAGCGTTCTCGATCTCCTCCAGCATCTCCTCGTAGAGCCGGACGCCGTAGGCGAAGACCTTGAGGTTCCCCTCGCCGTGTTCCGTTTCTATCTCCTCGTGTTCGGCCCACGGGAATCCCCCTTCCTGCGGCCCATCGCGCCGCTTGCGGAGCTGCGACATAAGAGTCAGGACGGCGATGCTCCCGACCTGAAAGAGCGTCAGCACGACGATGAACCTCACGAAGAGCCTGCGGAACACCCGGAAGATGCGCCGCAGGCCGGAGAGAGCCTCGGCTATATCCGAGACCAGGGGCAGAAGCGAGAACAACTTACTGTTTTCCCTTCCTCCGATCGCGCATCCGGTCCACGAAGCCCTTCGCTTCGCGGGCGGCCCGCTCGCGGATGCGCTCCATCTCCTCGGCTCCGACCTTCTGGTGTCCACGCTCGAAGTACAGAACCGTCGCCCGACCCATCGCCACCGTCCCGGCGTACCCGATAGCCGCCGAGGCCGCCCACCCCGCGACGGGGACGAACTTCGCCACCTGACGAACAACGGCCCGAAGCCCGAAGCCCACCGCCACAACCCCGAAGAGTTCGCGGGCGCGCTGGAAAGAAAGTTCCTCGCCGAAAGCGGCAGCGATCAAAAGCACCATCCGGCCCTGATTCGCCGTCATCACCGGAAGGTCCGCACCGGGGATCGGAAGCGCGCCGACGACCGCGTTCTGGCGGGCGTTGCTGCGTATGATCTCCGAACACACCTCTCGCCGGAAGTACGGATAACCCTTGGAGAGCGAGACCATATAGTCATCTTCGAGCGACTTCACGATGCCCGGCACGACCTCCCGCTCGAAGTCGTCGAGGTTCACCGGGAGATCGAACTCCGCAGCATCCTCGACCCCCTTGCCCGAGAGCGAGACCTTCCCGTTCGAGACGGTCAATACGACCTCGGCCCCGCGCATGTTCGTCTGCGCCCCCGTTAGGGCGGCGAGCCGCTCGACCGTCCTCGGATCGTCCCCGACGATGGCGAGCGTGGCTCGCTCGCGGGCGGCCTTCCTCGTGTCCTTAAACACCTTGTAAAGGCTTCTGAAATTGTTCATAGCGGCTCCCTCCGGCTTCTCCGTAAGCTCTTTTCAGGGTCTTAGCCCTTATCGTTGCGTATCCGCACTATCAGTTGTCAGAGCGAGGTGTGTTCGGGATCGGGCCGACTCCCCCTCCGGGGATCTGAAATTGACTCCTGACCTTTTTGAGATATATTACGAG
>JBPCNU010000133.1:0-2763 GCA_051000975.1 Rubrobacter sp. | reverse complement strand
CTACCGGGAGATAAGGACCGCCGGAGAGTCGGGCGACGCCTGGCCCGTCTTGAGGGACTTCGGCTACCACGCCCACCGCACCCCCGAGGGAGTGAGGTGGAGCTACCACCGGGACTTCGGCGGCGTGAGGCTCGTCATGATCGACTCCCGCGGGAGCCGTGTCCTCGAAGAACCCGACCGCTCGATGCTCGACGAAGCTACGTGGCGCTGGCTCGACGATACAGCCGCCGGGGACTTCGACCACCTCCTGCTCGGAACATCCGTGCCGCTGCTCTTAGGCCCGGGCATGCACCACCTCCAGAGCTGGGACGGGGCCCTTGCAAAAGGCGTATTCGGAGGGTCGCTCGCCCGGTGGGCCGAGAGGGTGCGCCGGGATCAGGGCCTCGATCACTGGCCGTCGTTCCGGGGATCGTTTCTCCGGCTCACGGGCCTGATAGAAGCTGTTGCGAACGGTGAGAAGGCCCGGAAGGGCGAAGCCCCCGCAACGGTAACGGTCCTCTCCGGGGATGTGCATCACGGCTACGTCGTCGAGGCCGAGTTCTCAGCAACCCCCGACGGGGCCCGGAGCCGGGTGTATCAGGCGGTCTCGTCGCCGCTGCGAAACCGCCCTGCCGGGAGAGAAGTCCCGCCTGCAGGAGAACGCGTGGACCGGGCGCCACGAGCTGGCCGGTCGCTTGGCGGCCAGGCT
The DNA here is from genome assembly GCA_051000975.1 of Rubrobacter sp. GTDB lineage: Bacteria > Actinomycetota > Rubrobacteria > Rubrobacterales > Rubrobacteraceae > Rubrobacter. Next base: position 2,075 of record JBPCNU010000133.1, on the reverse strand, counting down.
CTCGGGCGTCGGGCCGGACCCGCTCACCTGGCGGCTCCTCCACCCGGAGCTGTTCTTCTGCGATCAGATAGCGACCCTCGACCTCGAAAGCCGCACCGCGAGGATAACCTTCGAGGCCTCCGTCCTCGACGCCTCCGATAGACCGACCCTCACCCGCCTGCTCACCCTTCAACTCAGTTAGACGAGCGGCGTAGAATAAAAGCTGCGAAACCTCGACGAATGGTGGATGAGGTGGGTAAATAGAGCGTTCACGGACGGAGCTTTACCTTCTCGCGGGTCGCTTCCTTCGACGAAGACAGACGGATAGACCGTTTGAGACGGCATCTCACCCCACCCGACGGAAGGAGAAGGCCGGTGGGAGGATCTCGTAGAGGGGCTCAAGGCACCTCTGTAACCGCAGACGGTGGCGACGGACGGCAGGGGACCGGAGAGGAACGACGATGACGCAGGAAAACACGACCGGGGGCGGGACGGGAGACTTCGACCGGGAGAGGTCGGAAGCCTTCGCGGAGCGCATGATGAGCGTCCTGAACGAAGGCTCCATAGCCCTGATGACCTCCATCGGCCACCGCACCGGCCTCTTCGACGCGATGAGCGGGATGCCGCCCGCCACGAGCGAGCGGATAGCCGCCTCCGCAAACCTGAACGAACGCTACGTCCGGGAGTGGCTCGGCGCAATGGTCGTCGGGCGGATAGTCGAGTACGACCCGGATAAAGATAGATACTCGCTGCCGCCCGAACACGCCGCCTGCCTGACCCGCGCCGCCGCCCCGGAGAACATCGCGGCCTTCTGCCAGTACGTCCCGCTCCTCGGGATGGTCGAGGACGAAATAGTCACCTGCTTCCACAGGGGCGGCGGTGTGCCGTACTCGAGCTACCCGCGCTTCCATACCGTCATGGCCGAGGATAGCTCGCAGACCGTCGGCGCGGCCCTCCACGAACATATCCTCCCCCTCGTCCCCGGACTGGCGGAACGGCTGGAGGCCGGGATAGACGTTCTGGACGTCGGGTGTGGGAGCGGGCGGGCCATGAACGCTCTGGCCCGGTCGTACCCGAACAGCCGCTTCTCCGGCTACGACCTCTCCGAAGAGGCCGTCTCTCGCGCCAGGGCCGAGTCCGGGCGCGACGGCACCACGAATACCCGCTTCGTCGCCCAGGACGCGGCGACCTTCGACGAATCCGGGTGCTACGACCTCGTGACGACCTTCGACGCGGTTCACGATCAGGCCCGCCCGGATATCGTGCTCGCCACTATTCACCGCGCCCTCAAGCCCGGCGGCGTCTACCTGATGCAGGATATCGCCGCGCACAGCCACCTCGAAGGGAACCTAGATCACCCCGTCGGACCGTTCCTCTACACCGTCTCGACGATGCACTGCATGGCCGTCTCCCTGTACGGTGAAGGCGGCCTCGGCCTCGGGACGATGTGGGGCGAGGAGAAGGCTTGCGAGATGCTCACCGAGGCCGGGTTCCAGAACGTGGATGTCCGCCACCTCGACCACGACTTCCAGAACAGCTACTTCATCGTCTACAAGTGAGGCAGGAACCTACCGGGAAGCAAGCACCCCCCGAATCCTCTCCACCGCCTCCGCGATGTTCTCCCGCGAGTTCGCGCACGAGAAGCGCAGGTGCCCCTCGCCGTACTCCCCGAAGCCCGTCCCCGAGAGACACGCGACCCCGGCCTCTTCGAGCAGCCGGTCGGCGAGCTCGGCGGCGTGGAGGCCCGTCTCGGTAACGCGCGGGAAGGTGTAGAACGCGCCCTTCGGCTCCGCGCACTCGAAGCCAGGCAGACCGTTCAGGCCGTCGGCCATCAGGCCACACCGGACGCGGAACTCCTCCCGCATCGCCTCCACCGCGTCCTGCGGCCCCGCTATAGCGGCGATGGCGGCCTGCTGGGCTGCGGCGTTCGTGCAGGAGTTCGAGTTGACCTGAAGTCGGTCAATGTGGCGGGCGAGTTCCACAGGCATCACCCCGTAGCCGATACGCCAGCCCGTCATCGCGTAGGTCTTCGAGAAACCGTCGAGGATGATCGTCCGCTCCGAGGGCGAAAACCCTTCCTCGGCGGTGATGCTCGC
>JBPCNU010000132.1:0-10696 GCA_051000975.1 Rubrobacter sp. | reverse complement strand
TACTAACCAGCTAAAACGCTAGCTAGTCCTTTGCGACCTTGACTTTCGTATTGCCGAGGGGACTCACGATAGTCTTGGGGATCCTACGGCGATGGTTCTCCCAGCCCTCGTCCACCTTGCTGAGAACCTTCATCAGGTGGAGCTTCTCGCAGAGGCGGATAAAGGTCCACGCCGGGTCGAACTCGCCCCGGAAGGCGGAGAGTTTCGGGGCTGCTGGTCGGGCGTGGTGGTTATTGTGCAACCCTTCACCGGCGGTAACGAGTGCCAGAAACTTGAGGTTGGTCGCGTCGTTGGCGAAGCTCTTGTAACCGAAGGTGTGTCCCGCGCCGTTGACCGCCGCGCTCAGGGTGATGTACAGGACGGTGTGCACCCCGTAGGCCACGAGTCCCGGACCGACGCCCATGATAGCCACTACCAGACCACCGGTGAAGAAGAACCCTATCTCCGGGTAGCGGAAGAGATACTTGTCCAGGCGGTCGTGAGGGAGATCGGCGGCGTACTTTTCGAGGGTGTCATCGTTCTTCGCCTCGCGCTTGTAGTAGTAGACGTTGCCGAGCATGATCTTCCAGTAACCCTCGATGTGCGGGCTGTGCGGATCGCCCTCGACATCACTGAAGTTGTGATGCTTACGATGAACGGCCACCCACTCGCGAGGCGAAACGATGGTGAGCATCCAAGTTCCTATCCGCATGAGCATCGTCATGAACGGAGTGAGCTTCACCGACCTGTGCGCCAGCGTCCGGTGCAGATAGACCGTGGTGATCAAACCCGCCACCTGCGACAGCCCGAATCCCACCAGTACAGCGACTATGTATTCCAATACCAAACTCCTCCTAGAATCACCGAAGACTCCGGCACCAGAAGAGTAAACCGCCCCCTAGATGCCGACTTGCGCCCAGAAACACCGATGCGCCGCCAGCGAACTGCCGACGACGCGCCGATAAAGACTAGCTAACTAAACAGGGGTAACGTTGTCCGCCTGCATCCCCTTCTTGCCCTGCGTCGGCTCGTAAGAGACCTTCGACCCCTCTTCGAGAGACTTGAAACCGCCACCCGTTATCCCCGTGTGATGAACGAAGAGGTCTTCGCCACCATCGTCCGGGGAAATGAAGCCATACCCCTTCTCGTCCGAAAACCACTTGACTGTGCCTTGAGCCATACTGGAACTCACCTTTTCTCTTTTTCAGGGGTCCCATGAAACAAAAATCCGCCGCGGTTCGCTGACCGGGCGTCACTTAATCCACTGTAACCCACCCTTAATTTCCCTGAGATACTATCAGATGATCCGGCAGGTGTTCAACTAAATTCTTTCCGCCGGTACTCTTTTTGGTTTTCGGCCGGGCTTCCCCCGTTGTTCTCGTTAGAAACGCATTAGAAGCGCGGTATTTCTTCCCGATCGTGTATCTGGAGCGCCAGGCGCGGGCATTTACCTGACGCAACGGTTGTGGACGATACGGTCCGGTAGACGGAGGAAGAGGAGATCAGGATGAAGAAGACGTTTGTTACCGCGGTTTCGGCGGGGATGCTGGCTATGGTGATCGCGATGCCCGTCGCCCTCGCGGATGACCGGGTGTGCCGGGGGACCATAGGTGCCGCGACGACGGATAACATCGTCGTGCCGCAGGGTGCAACGTGCAACCTGAACGGTACGAAGGTCGAGGGAAATATCGAGGTCAAATCAGGTGCGAAGCTTTACGCGAAGGGCGTTCGGGTCGACGGCAACGTCCAGAGCGAGGGCTTCCGGGTCGTGCAGGTCAGCCAGCGGTCGTTTGTCGGTGGCGACATCCAGTTGGACAAGGGTCGCAGCGGTGGCAACTCCTTTATCGGTGGCTCGACGGTAGACGGCAACCTCCAGCTCAAGCAGAACTACGCGAAGATCACGGCCCAGAACAACGTCATCCAGGGTGACCTTCAGGCCGAATCGAACCGGGGCGGCCTCGTCTTCAAGAGCAATCGAATCTTCGAGAACTTCCAGTGCAAGCAGAATAACCCTGCCCCTACCGGCGGCGGCAACATCGCTGGCGACAAGGAAGGGCAGTGCGCCCGCCTCTAGCTGCGGAAGCAGGCAAAAGCTTCGCTTCTGGTAACAAAGCTCGCCACGGGGCTCATCCTCGTGGCGGGCCTTGTCTTTCCTGCTGATCCCTGCCTTCGTTCTCTGTCTCGCGCATCCCTACCCGTATTCACATTTCTTGCAGGGCTCCTCTCTCCGGGTATTCTGGCTCAGGCCCGGAAGCCGGGAAAGATTCGCGGAACTCCAAGCTGCAAGGTCGCTTTTCGTAGCTGTGAGGAGCGGGCGTTCTTCCGGCCTTGAAGATAGAATCCATGCCAAGATCCAACACTCGTTTCGGAGGTGAGAACATGGCGGCCCGGGAACTGCTCCAGGAGAAACTTACCGCCCTCGACCGGGAGATAGAGGCCGCCGAGGACTACTACCGGTCCCTTGAACTCACGCCCCGGCCACCTGGTCTGGCCCGCCTCACCACGGAAGTCTTCATCTATCTGGAGAGGAGTTCCGTGGAACGCAGGATCTTCACCCTGAAGCTGAACCGCTCGACGGCCCGCGTCTGCGTCGGGGCTCGTGAGAGAGCCACCCTTGAGTAGACGGCAGGCACGGATGGGCGGGATACTCCGGGCGGGCGGAGTGGCCTCGGTAGCGGGCGGTCTGCTCTGGGCGCTGGAAGGGGTTCTCGGGGAGTCGTTTCCTGCGGCCATGATCTTCATCGCCCCACTCCTCCTTGCCACAGGCCTCGCGGGATTCTATTTCGAGCAGCGCCCGCGACTGAAAGGACTCGGACAGTCTGGTTTCACCCAGAGCGTGGCCGGTCTCACCTTACTTGCGGCAGGGTTTTTCGGGGCCTATACCCTCGGCGACGAATCGCTGCTGCGAGTTGCCTCGTTCGGTTTTCTTATAACCGCCTTCGGCCTCGTCTTGACGGGCTACGCCTGCATAAAAGAAGGCGTCCTTGCCAGAGAGGCCGGTGTCCCTCTCAGGCTCGACTGGTTGCCGCTCGCCCTTGGGGCCGTCGCCCCGCTCGGGCTGCTCTTCGGCGGCATCGAGCCACTTCGCCTCGTACTGGCTCTGCTCTTCGGCGCGGGCTGGATAGTCCTCGGTCTCGCAACGATTGTGATGAACCGGGAAGAGTAATCGCCAGGTCTCCTATTGTCCCTGGGCGACCGTCCCGAAGTAACCTATCCCCTCTGGCTGACGATGCGCTCCAGTTCGTCCTGGAGGCTTGCCGCCGCTTCTTCCGGCTCGATATCGCCGGAGACGTTCCGGTTGAAGGTCCGGGCGAGGACAGCGGAGACTTCGGAGTAATAGGGCGTTACGGGCCGAGTCCGGAGGTTGTTCTCTATGATATCCCGCCCGAGTTCGATGACCGGAACGCTCTCCTGCACCTCGCTGTCATCGTAGACCTCCCGGAGCGTTGGGAGGAACGAGCCTTCGAGGGCGCGAGTGCGCTGCTGTTCGGGGGCGGTTGCGAACTTTATGAACTCCCACGCCGCGTCCTTGTTCTGCGACCGTGAGTTGAGGAGCATGTTCCACCCGCCGAGGCAGGAGTAGCTCTGACCGCCTGACTCGGACACCGGGAGCGCGGTGACCCCGATCTGTGCGGTCTCTATTGAGGAATCGCCGCCATCTCCGGCCAGCGCGTACATGTACGGCCAGCCGCGCAGGAAGACCGAGTCGCCGCTCAGGAAGGCCGCCTGCGAGTCCTCCTCGCGGTAGGTTGCGACCTCTTCCGGGGCGACGCCCTCGGCTACGAGGTTGCGCTCCGTAGCGAGGCCGCGGACGGAGTTGGGGTTATCTATCTCGATGACGTTCGGGGTTAGCGAGAGCGGCGCGCCGGGCGACTGAAGGTTCGTCGTGCCGGTGAGGATGCGCCCCCCGGCGTTCCAGATGAACTCGCAACCGTTCACGACCCCGCCTTCGTAGTCCGCGCCCTGAAAGACGAGGCCGTACCGGGTGTTGGCGTCGCGCTGGACGCGCGAAGCGACTTCGGAGAGTTCATCCCAGGTCACGGGCGGCTCCGAGAGGCCGGCATCTTCGAGGAGGTCGGTGCGGTAGTAGAGAAGGCCCGCGTCTGAGAACCACGGCGTCCCCCAGAGGCGATTGTCGTAGGAGCAGGAGGTGATGGGCGCGTCGAGGAAGCTACCGGGGACGGAGAGCGGGTAGTCGCCGTACATGCGGCTGTTCAGGTCTTCGATCCAACCGTTACCGGCAAACTCCGCCGTCCAGGTTACGTCGCCGCCGATCACATCGACCTCGGAGCTTTCTCCGGCGAGCTGACCGGATATCTCATCGAAGTATTCGTCGGTCAGGCGAGAGAACTGTCGGTATTCGACCCGGATCTCCCCCTCGTATTCCCGGTTGAAAGCGTCTACGAGGTTCGTGAGCGTCCCCGACTCGTCCGGCCCGAAGGAGAATACGATGTTGGTGACGCCGCCGTTCTGTTGCTGCTCCGGGCCACCGCAGCCCGCGAGCGTCCCGCCGAGGAGCGTCGCTCCGGCGAGGGATGCGCCGCCGAGCTTCAGGAAGTCTCGGCGGCTCAGCGAGTTCGTTCGGTTCGTTCGGTCCGTTCTGGTTCTCCTCATTCGTTCGCCCCCTAGCGGAAGATGTAGACGATGACGGCCGTAGAGACGAGCATCACGATGGAGAGGAAGCGGTAGTTCTGCCAGATCGGCTTCCCTCTGAGAGCCTCGGTCTCCTCACTCCAGTAGCGCGTCTGCCAGGTAAGTTCGTCGGTCTTCTCCGGGTCGGGGCGATAGCCGAGGAGGCTTACGATCGTCAGCATCGCGAGCGAGACGACGAACGAGATCCCCGCGACGTAGAGGAACTGTATCGTGAACACCTCGAGGATCTCGTTGATGACGAACATCACGACCCCTAGATGTACGAGCGTTATCAGCGTGTAGAACGAGGCGTTGGCGTTGATGCGGTTCCAGCCTATGCCGAGCAGGAACGTCGCCACGACCGGCGGCACGAGGTACGACAGAATCGACTGAAGGTACTGATAGATCGTGTCGAACTGAGCTATCGTCGGTGCCCAGACAACGGCGACGATAAGCGCGCCTATCGTCGAGATACGCCCGATGAAGACCAGCCCGCGCTGCGAGGTATCCGGCCTGAAGGTCCTGACGAAGTCCATTGTAACTATCGTCGAGGCGGAGTTGAGGATGGAGTCGACCGTCGAGGTTATAGCGGCGATGACGGCGGCGAGGATCAGGCCGCGAATACCGACGGGCAAGAGGTCGAAGACGAGCGTCGGGAAGACGACGTCGGGGTTTTCGAGGTTCGGGTAGAGGACGATGGCGAAGGTTCCGGGCAGGATGAACAGGAAGAGAAACGAGAGCTTCACGAAGCCTGCGAGGAGCGATCCCCACCGTCCGTGGTCGAGGCTTCGGGCTCCGAGCGTGCGCTGGACGACGAGCTGGTTTGTCGTCCAGTAGTACAGCCCGATGATAAAGACCCCGGTGATCAGTCCGGGCCAGGGTAAGGCTTCGTTGCTGGTCGGGAGGATCAGGGACATTCGCTCCTCCCCGGCGGCCTGCGTAACCGCGTCCCAGGACGGTATCGCCGCGAGCGCGAGGAAGAAGACCACGCCGCCGCCTATCAGGGTAACGGTGGCCTGGATGCCGTCGCTGATCATGACCGCCCCCAGCCCGCCGATAACGGTATAAATAGCCGCGAGCGACGCCAGCACCGCGATCGAGACCCACAGCGGTATCACCGGGAAGATCGTCTGCACCACGAGACCGCCCGCGTACAACGCCGCCGCCATGTCTATGAACATGTTGGCGAAGAGGTTGAACCCCGCGAACGTCAGGCGACTGCGCCGATCGAAGCGTTTTTCAAGAAACTCCGGCAGCGTAAAAACCCCGCTCTTCAGATAGAACGGGAGGATGAAGAAGATAAAGACGACGAGGATCACGGTCGTCATCCACTCGTAGGCGTAGACCGAGATACCCTGCGAGTAGCCCGCCCCGGCGAGCCCTACGTAGGTTGCGCCGGACATGTTCGTCGCAACCAGCGAGAGCCCGACGAGCGGCCAGACGAAGTTGCGTCCACCGAGGAAGTAGTCCTCCGAGGCGTCGCCGTCCTCGCGAGGCTTCGGGGCGAGCACGAGCGGGATAATGCGGCTAAGAAGGATGTACACCACGATGACCGTGATGTCGAGCGTGGTTACTTCAAACCTGTCGGACAAGGCTTCCTCCTGTCTCTCGGTACGCCGACCGGAACACCATTCTCTCTACAAATCCTTGCGGATGACCAGCACGGGACACGGCGCGTGCCGGACGATGCTCTCGGCATCATTACCGAGGAGAACGCGGCTTATAGTGTGTTGCCCGCGGCTGCCGATAATGATCATCTCCGCCCCTATCTGCTCCCCGGTGCGGATGATCTCGGAGTCGGCTTTCCCCATCCTCAGGTGAGCCTCCGTTACTTTCCCGCCGAGTGACTCGGCCAGCGCGACCTGCTCGTCCAGCACGGCCTGCGCCTCCTCGCGCAACCGCGAAAACTGCCCCGGAGAGAGCGGATCGTACTGCACCCAGGGAGAGACCAAACCCACATACACCATATGCAACTCGGAGGCCGTCTCCCGGCAGAGATCCGTCGCCGCCTGAATAGCGAGCCTTGATTCCTGCGACCTGTCCGCTGCAAGCAAGACCTTGCGAGGAAAGAAACCCATCCCGACCTCCTCTTGTCTGTCCCCTGACCGGCCCGAACGACTCACGAACGCCCGGCCCTCACAAGGATTATCCTAAATCCCAAAACCTCCCGCAACCCTCGGAGGCTAATCGTCTAGTTTCGCCTTGCGCTCGAAGAAAGTCCGGTCGATTTTCATGGTCTGCGGCGCATCATCCGGCCACTCATAGAAAGCAACGGGAACCTTGAAGGCTGGCAATTTCTCTTTTGATCGAAGGGCAAGGTCGTCCGGCAACTCCCCTTCGCTCTTCACGAAGGCGACCGGACGCTCCCCGAATTCCCTGTCTGCGACGGGTACGACGACGGCCTCATCCACCCCGTGAAGCCGACGTAGCGTGACCTCTACCTCTTCGGGCTGGATATTCTCCCCGCCGGAGACGAAGAGGTTGTCGAGCCGTCTGGTTACGGTGAGGAGACCGTCCGTGTCGAGCGATCCGAGGTCTTTCGTGTGAAACCAGCCGTCAGCGTCGAGCGGACGGTCCAACCCGTCTCCGGCTACGTAGCCGGAGAAGAGCGTCGCGCCGCGCACGAGTATCTCGCCCCTGCCGGAGACACGAAGTTCGCGGTGCGCCAGGGTGCGCCCGGAGGTGTGGAGTTCGCTTCGGCTCGCGCCGGGCCGGGTCGTCGTTACCTGCGAGGCCATCTCGGTCAGCCCGTAGGAGGTGTAGACCGGTAGTTCGAGGGCGTGGGCCCGGTCGAGGAGGGACTCCGGGATCGCGCTCCCCCCGAGCAGGATAGCCCTGACCCCTGAAAGATCCACTCCCTCAGAGAGCAGCCGCCCGAGCTGTGTCGCAACCAGCGAGACGTGCGTCGCCCCGCTCCGCCGGATGGATTCCCCAACGGTCTCCCCGGCCCCCGACAAGGCGACCGTCGCCCCGGAGAGGGCGCACCGAAAGAGGATGGAAAGACCCCCAACGTGAAAGAGCGGGAGCGAGTGGAGCCATACGTCACCCTGCACGAGAGGGATATTCCGGGCTGAGCCGACCGCGCTCGCGTGGTGGTTGTGGAAGGTGTGGAGTGCGGCCTTCGGGAGGCCCGTGCTTCCGGAGGTAAAGACTATCGTCGCCGGGGAGTCGAGGACGATGAGCGGCTCGTCTTCGGCTGTTTCTCCGCTCGTTTCTTCAGAGAGTTCGGCCAGCCCGAGTAGGTCGAAGTCGGAGTCGGTGGCGGCTTCTTTCACTTGCGGATCGTCGGTTACGAGGGTGCGGCATCCGGCCCGGAGGAGCATCTCGGGGACTTCGGCGGGTGGGGTTCTCGTGCTGACGGGGACGGCTACGGAGCCAGACCTTACGAGGGCGAGGATCAAGGCTGTCTGCCCCGCGCTCTTCTCCAGATACATCCCGACCCGACCGCCGCGAAGCCCGGCCCCACGAATTCGACGCGCTAGGGCGCTGACCTCCCGGTCGAGTTCCCGGAAGGTGATGCGTCCGCCGGGCGATGAGATGGCGACCGACTCCGGGTTCTTCAGAGCCGCCGCCCGTACCGGACAGACGATGGACTCCGGCGGCCGCCTCTGCGAACGCTCGCTCAAAGCAGCCTTTCGAGAGCGTCGTAGCGAAGCCTCGGGGTTGGCTTGGCCTGCGGCTCGAAGACCGGGCCGGAGAGATCGAGGCGGGTCTCAAGAACGTCTTCTTCGAGCCTGCGGTACGTGTCGAGCCCGGCAGCGGTCGGTTCGTCTGCGGCGCATCGTTCGGCGAAGCGGATCAAAGCCAGCATCCCCACACCAGACTCGTAGCTCGCGCTCACGACGATGGACGCCCCGGTGACCGAGGCTCGTCGGGCGAGCCCGAGGCTCTTCGTCGCGCCGATGATCTGGGGCTTCAGCACGAACGCCCGCGCGAAGTCGTAGCGACCGTCATCCACGATGGTGGCCCTCCCCTGCGCGAGCGTCTCGTCGAGCGCGACCGGCATCCCCGACTCCTGTGAGAGCATCCCGAGCGCGTCCGGCTCCGCCCTGGCGAGAGGCTCTTCGATGAACTCGATGCGCCTCGATGCGGGCTCGATAAGTGAGGCGAACTCCATCGCCTCTGCCATGCTCCATGCCCGGTTGGCGTCGAGGCGCAGCCTGACCCCGTCGCCCGTCGCGCTCGCGACGCGCTTCACGACCTCCGCATCCCTCCCGACCTCACCGCGCCCGACCTTCACCTTGAGCGTCCGGTAGCCCCGCCGCGCCAGACCGACCGCCTCCAAGACCACCGCATCCGGCTCTCCGTCCAGCAGGCCGCAGAGGGGAATGCCTCGCGTCGGAATATTCTGTGTTGCCGACCCCTCTATGGAGTCGAAGAGGCTCCAGACGGCGAAGTCGACCGAGGGGAGGAAGTTTCCTCGAAACGCCGAGGTCTGCGAGAGTTCGAGGCCGGGATAGGCGACGATGATGTGCCGGAGTTGCTCCTCGACCTCCGCCAGAGTCTCGCGGGAGAAACCGGGGAGCGGAGCGGCCTCCCCGAAGAAGGGCTTCCCGTCTCGAACGACCTCCAGGATCACCCCGCTCCGCTCTGAGATAGTCTTGCCTGGCCCGAGCGTAACCGGCTCCACTAGCGGCAGAACGTACCGCCAGAGCCTGACTTCATCGGCTCGCTCGAACCTTTCCAGAAACCCTTCCAAGCTACGGCCTGCGCGGAAACTTCGAGAAGTCCGGTCTGCGCTTCTCTTTGTAGGCGTCGCGGCCCTCCTGAGCCTCTTCCGAACCGTAGAAGAGCAGGTTCGCGTCGTGGGCGAGTTGCTGAACGCCGGCGAACCCGTCCTCGCTCGCGTTGAAGGACGCCTTCAGCAGTCGCAGAGCAAACGGAGACTTGTTCAGCATCTCCCGGCACCACGCGACCGTTTCTCCTTCCAGTTCCGCAAGCGGCACGACCTTGTTGACGAGTCCCATCTCCATCGCCTCTTCCGCCGAGTACATGCGGCAGAGGAACCAGATCTCCTTCGCCTTCTTCGGCCCGACGAGCTGCGTCAGGACGGAAGCCCCGAAACCACCGTCGAAAGAGCCCATCTTCGGACCGACCTGCCCGAACTTCGCGTTGTCGGCGGCGATGGTCAGGTCACAGAGTATGTGCAGAACGTGTCCCCCACCTACGGCGTACCCGGCGACGGCGGCGACGATGGGCTTCGGACAGCGGCGCATCTGGACGTGCAGGTCGGTAACATCGAAACGCCCGACGGAGTCGCCGCCCGGCGTGCGTCTCGGGTCGTCGGGGTCAGAGAGGTATCCCGCGTCGCCGCGCACGTTCTGGTCGCCGCCGGAGCAGAAAGCCTCCGGGCCTTCGCCGGTTAGTATGATCACCCCTACTTCCAGATCATCTCTGGCGTCCTCGAAAGCCCGCTGCATCTCTCTGACCGTCTGGGGCCGGAAGGCGTTTCGGACCTCTGAGCGGTTTATGGTTATTTTGGCGATCCCCTCGGCCTTCTCATAGCGGATGTCCGTGAACTCAAGAGCCTGTTCCCACGTGATATTAGTCATGCTGATATTCTAGCCCGCTCCGAGCGCGTATTTCACGAGCCGCACGAACTCCTCCGGCTTCTCTAGGTGCACGTTATGCCCCGCCCCGCCAACGACGAAGCTCTCTACTTTCGGAGAAGAGGCTTCCGACATCTTTCGCGCTATACCGGTGAACTTCTCGTCGAGTTCTCCGACTACGGCGAGCGTCGGGGTTCGCAGGTTCGACAACTCCTCCCAGAGAGAAGGCTGGCTCCCGGTTCCCATGCCGCGCAGGGACTTCGCGAGTTCTCCGGGGTTGTTGTTCACACGTTCGACTACGAGCTTCGCGATCAGCCCATCATAACCCGCCAGCGAGGCGAAGAGCGGCTGACGATGCCACTCTTCAAGGAAGGCGGTGAAGTCTTTCTGGTTATCTTCGTCTTCTTCGTTCCCTTCGTCTACCGCTTCGAGGCGACATGCAAGGCTCTCGTCGGCTCTCCGGCGGGCAGCGCGTTCTTCGGGGGTCTTCAGGCCGGGGGAGGAGGATTCAAGGACGAGCGAGGTAAACCGGGCCG
>JBPCNU010000131.1:0-10204 GCA_051000975.1 Rubrobacter sp. | reverse complement strand
GATAACGTCCCGCGCTGCTCCTCCGCATAGCATCCACGATAGATATTATCGGCCAAGAAAGCCGGCTTTTGTAGCTATTTCACAGGCCACCCGGAGGATAGAGAGGAAACAAAAGGGCCGCGCTCGTACGGAACGCAGTCCTCCGTTCGGAAGGTAGCGGGTCTCCGTTGAGGCCGACTGGTCTCGCCCGGTCTGCCGCTGGTCGAACTACGTCCCGCCCTCATCGTCGAGTTTGGAGTTCAGCGAAGCTCCTACCGACCGGACAGGAGCCTTATACTGAGTGCCGCGTATCTCCCGGTAGCGGCTACATCGGGAGGTCGAAGATACCGCCGAGCCTCGTGTAGTTTCCGGCCAGGCGGCCTAGCGGGTCGAGGGCTTCGAGGTCTATCCGCCCGTCCCGGTAGAGTTCGTCGCGGATATGAAAGCGCACGGCCCGACCGAGGACGAGGTGATCGTCCCCGATCTCGATCACGCGGTCCAGAACACACTCGAAGCTCACCGCGGCCTCCGCGACCCTCGGTGGTATGACCGCCTCCGAGATGGCGACCGTGAGACCGGCAGCCTCGAATTCGTCGGACTCGGGCGCGTGGTTCAACGACGATTCGTGCATCGCGTTGGCGAGCGGCACGGAGACGACGTTTATGACGAACTCGCCGGTCGTGCGGATGTTCCCCAGGGTGTCTTTCTCCGGGGCTTGATCGTCGGTTCTCGGGCCGATGCTTACGGCGAGCGTCGGCGGGTTGCGCGAAGCCACCGTGAAGAAGCTGAACGGGGCTAGGTTGTTTGTCCCGTCCTCGCTCACCGTCGAGACCCACGCGACGGGACGCGGCACGACGGAGCCGATAAGGAACTTGTACGCGTCGCGTGGTCCGAGGTCTCTGGGGTCGAGGATCACGGGCCTGGGGTCTCTCTATCCCTGCGCTTCGTCGCGGTCGTGGATTTCAGCGGGGGGACTCGTTGCCTCGACGGCGGTGAAGGCTTCGAGGAGCTTATACGTGTGCGAAGCGCCTTTCGGGACGAGCCAGGAATCGCCCGGCTCTAGAAGAAGTACCTGTCCCTCCAGATGAAGCTCCGCCCGACCGTCTATCACGTATCCGACGGTCTCGTAGTCCCGCTTGGCCTCGGGCTTCGGTTCGGACGGCTCCTCGCCTTCCCACAGGCGCATTGAGACGCTCTTGCCGTCCGCGAGGTACTTCTGGCCCATCTCACCTCTCGGCGAGGTCTTCGAGCTTACCTTCTTGACGGTCTTGTCTTCGGACATATCTGCCTCCTGTTACATCTCGTTGTCTGCAGAGGGTCTTACCCGAGGCGGCGCATGAAAAACCGACGCGACGGGATAGTCCACCGCGCCACCGGATGGTGCCTTCGGACTTTTTACGCGCTCGGCCCGGCGTTCTTCACTTCTTCGCTGACGGAATCCTCGAACTTCTCGAAGTTCTCCCGGAACAGCCCGGCGAGCTTCTTCGCCTGCTTATCGTAAGCATCCTTGTCGTCCCAGGTGTCTCTGGGGTTGAGGATCTCATCCGGCACGCCCTCCAGCTTCACCGGTATGTTCAGCCCGAAGAACGGATCCTCCTTCGTCTCCTGCTCGGCGAGGTTTCCCGTGATGGCCGCCCGCACCATCTGTCTTGTGGCGGTGATGTCGACCCGCTCCCCGACGCCGTACGATCCGCCCGACCAGCCCGTGTTTATCAGGTAGCACGGCACACCGTGTTCCTTGAGGCGGCTCGTCAGGAGGTCGGCGTAGGTCGTCGCCAGGAGCGGCAGGAACGGCGCCCCGAAGCACGTCGAGAACGTCGCCTCCACGTCGGCCTCCATATCGGCCTCGGTCCCGGCGAGCTTCGCTGTGTAGCCGGAGAGGAAGTAGTACGCGGCCTGCTCCGGGGTCAGAACGCTCACCGGCGGCAGCACCCCGAAGGCGTCGGCGGTGAGGAAGAGCACCGCCGAGGGGTGGCCGCCCTGTCCATCCTCGACCGCCCCCTCGATAAACTCTATCGGGTAGGCGGCGCGGGTGTTCTCGGTGATGGAGTCGTCGGCGTAGTCAACGTCGCGGCTGATGCGGTCCATCGCCACGTTCTCCAGCACGGAGCCGAATCTTATGGCGTGGAAGATTTGCGGCTCCTTCTCTTCGGAGAGGTTTATCGTCTTGGCGTAGCAGCCGCCCTCGAAGTTAAAGACGCCAGAGTCCGACCATCCATGTTCGTCGTCCCCGATGAGGAACCGTTCCGGATCCGCCGACAGAGTGGTCTTGCCCGTCCCCGAAAGCCCGAAGAAGAGGGCCACCTCGCCGTTTTCGCCCTTGTTGGCCGAGCAGTGCATCGGGAAGACATCCTTCTCAGTCGGCAAAACGAAGTTCAGGACGCCGAAGATGGATTTCTTGATCTCCCCGGCGTAGCGCGTCCCGCAGATAAGGACTATCTTTTTCTCGAAGTCGAGCGCGACGAAGGTTTCACTCTTGGTGTCGTCCACTTCCGGGTCCATGAGCAGGCGCGGCAGCGAGATGATGGTCCAGTCCGGCTCGAAGGTTTCGAGGTCTTCGGCGCTCGGTCGGCGGAAGAGCTGCTTGGCGAAGAGCGCCTGCCAGGCGTACTCCGTCACGACCTGCACGTTGAGCTGGTAGCGCGGGTCGGCCCCGGCGAAAGCGTCCGTTATCCAGATCTCCTCCAGGTTCTCCAGATAGCCCGCCGCGTTCTTCAGCAGCCGGTCGAACTTCTCGGAGGAGAACTTCTGGTTGACCGCTCCCCAGTCAACGGTCTCGCGGGTCAGGTCGTTCTCGATGATGAAACGATCTTTCGGCGAGCGCCCCGTGCGTTTGCCGGTGCGGGCGACGAGCGCGCCGTTGTCTGCGATCATCCCCTCCCGCCTTCGCACCGCCGCCTCTACCAGCCGCGCCGCCGGAAGGTTTTCATGTATCGCCCCGATCTGCCGAACGCCGAGGTTTTCGAGCGCGAGCCTGCGTATCGCAAGGTCCATATCTTTCCCTTTCACCCTTCGTCGTCTGACGACTCTCGCCGGAAGACGACCCCTTGAAATCGGCTTTCATTGTCTCACGACTTCCCTGACCCGTGAGGTAAAATTCTAACATTGACTGCTCACACTCGCCCCGGCTCCGCCCGTCGAGCCGGACGACAGCCCAAGAGACGAGCGTTCCCTCAGACAGGGAACATCATCTGCAAGAGGTGTCCCGCAACCCCGATCACCCCGACGATGATCAGCACGAGCCCGACGGCTCTGTCCTCCCCCCGCACCCGTTCTCCAACCCCGAAAACGGCGAAGGCGAGGCTGATGGCGAGTCCGAGTACCCCATCGCTCCACGTCCCTGTTGCGAAGGCGAAGACACCCCCGACCACCGCGACCGCAAGGGCTGCGAGCCGGAGGTTGCGTACCGTCTTCTCTTTCTCCTCGTTCTGCATATCGAGGTCGTACCCGCCCGGAGGGTTCTGGACTCCCTGTTTAGACTCCCTATTTCATCACGGCGAGGAGGTCGCCGGACTCGACGCGGCTCCCGGAGGCGAGGGCGAGACGCTCGACCTTGCCGGCTCTCTGAGCCCGGACGGCGGACTCCATCTTCATGGCCTCGATGGTGCCGATCTGATCCCCTTCGGAGACCTCCTGCCCTTCCTCGACGGCGAAGTTGACGACGCCGCTCATCGGGGCCGGGAGATGGCCGGGGTCTGACATGTCGGCTTTCTCCCGAGCGGCGACCTCCGGCTCTACCGAGTTGTCCTGAGCGTCCACCGCCCGAAGCTGACCGTTCACGTTCACGAGGAGCGTCCTCACCCCCCTCTCATCCGGCTCGGTCGTGGCCTCCAGCTCCAGGTACAACCTGACCCCCGGCTCGAGGTCCACCGCAAGCTCCCGTCCGGCCTCAAGCCCGTAGAAGAAAGCCCGGGTCGGCACGACGGAGACATCACCGTATTCGAGTTCGGCCTCTTCACGCTCCTTCGCCGGGCCGGGCATCATCAGCCGGCTCAGGGCGTCGCGCTTCCCACCCCCGGTAAGAGCGGCCCGGTCCTCTTCCGGTACCGGCTCGTCCCGGCGCGGACGCTCGCGGCCTTCGAGAGCCTTCGTGCGAAACGGCTCCGGCCAGCCACCCGGCGGCTCGCCGAGGTCGCCGCAGAAGAAGCCGATGACCGAGTCCGGCAGGTCGTACTTACCGGGGTCTTCCTCGAACTCGTCCGCGTCTATTCCGGCGGAGAGCAGATAGAGCGCGAGGTCGCCGACGACCTTGCTCGTCGGCGTGACCTTCACTATCCGACCGAGCATCTTGTCGCACCGGGCGTACAGTGCCTCGACCTCCTCGAAACGCTCTGCGAGGCCGAGCGAGATCGCCTGCTGCCTGAGGTTGGAGAGTTGACCGCCCGGTATTTCGTGGCGGTACACCGTCCCGGTCGGAGAACCGAGGCCCGCCTCGAACGGGGCGTAGAGCCGTCGGACGGCCTCCCAGTACGGCTCCAGATCTCCGAGCGCGTTCAGCGAGAGGCCGGTCTCTCGGTCGGTCTGGTTCGTCGCCGCAACGATGGCCGCGATGGAGGGCTGGCTCGTCATCCCGCTCACCGGGGCCGCCGCTCCGTCGATCGCATCCACCCCGGCTTCTATCGCCGCGAGGTAGCTCGCGAGCTGACCACCGCCGGTATCGTGGGTGTGGAAGTGGACCGGCAGATCGAAGTTCTCGCGCAGGGCGCCGACGAGCTGCGCCGCCGCCGGAGCCCGCACCAGCCCGGCCATGTCTTTTATGCACAGGATGTGCGACCCGGCCTCGACGAGCTGCTCAGCGAGTTTGAGATAGTAGTCGAGGGTGTAGAGCTTCTCGTTCGGGTCGACGAAGTTCCCGGTGTAGCAGAGCGTTCCCTCGGCGACGGCCCCCACGCGGATGGCGGCCCGGATGGCCGGACGCATCTGCTCTACGCTGTTGTTGGCGTCGAAGATGCGGAAGATGTCTATGCCGGTCTCGAAGGACTCCTCGACGAAGGCCTCGACCACGTCGTCGGGGTAGCCAGTGTAGCCGAGGGCGTTCTTGCCGCGAAGGAGCATCTGAAGGCAGATGTTCGGCATCTCTTCCCGAAGGCGGGCGAGCCTCGTCCACGGGTCTTCGTGCAGAAAGCGCAGCGCGACGTCGAAGGTTGCCCCACCCCATACTTCCGCCGAGAAGAGCTCCGGCAGGAGGCGTGAGAAGTGCGGCGCGACCGAGAGCATGTCGAACGTCCGCATCCTCGTCGCGAAGAGCGACTGGTGAGCGTCGCGCATCGTCGTGTCGGTTACACGAAGAGGCTTCGCCTCGCGCAGCTCCCTCGCGAAACCTTCCGGCCCGAGCTCCCTGAGCCGCTGCCTCGAACCGGCTGGCGGGTCTCCTTCGGGGAGCTCCGGCAGTTTCTCGCGGGGGTCTGGGGCGTCGGGCGGCTGGCCGTGCGGCTTGTTCACGGTTACGTCGGAGAGCAGGGCTAGGAGGCGCGTAGCCCGGTCCTTGCCGGTGGTCGCGTCGGTGAGGTGCGGCCGGTCGTCTATGAACGAGGTGTTGACCCGCCCGCCCAGGAAGTCCTCGTCGGAGAGTACGGCCCGCATGAAGGCGATGTTCGTCGCGACGCCCCGAATGCGGAACTCGGCCAGAGCGCGCCGGGCGCGCCTCGCCGCCGAAGGCAAGTCCGCACCGCGAGCCGTCAGTTTCACCAGCAGAGAGTCGAAGTAGGGGCTGATCTCAGCCCCCGAGTAAGTGTTCCCGCCGTCCATCCTTATTCCCGCGCCGCCCGGCGAACGATACGCCGAGATGCGACCGGTGTCGGGCCGGAAGTCTCTGGCTGGATCTTCCGTTGTTACGCGACACTGCAACGCGCAGCCACGCTGCTGGATTCCGTCCTGCGAGAGACCCAGGTCTTCGAGGGTTTCGCCGCCCGCGATGCGGAGCTGGCTGCTCACGAGGTCGACGTCGGTGGTCTCTTCCGTCACGGTGTGTTCGACTTGGATTCTGGGGTTCATCTCGATGAAGACGTGGCTCCCGTCCTCTCCGACGAGGAACTCCACCGTCCCGGCGTTCCGGTAGCCGACGGCGCGGGCGAACTTCACGGCGTCTTCGCAGAGCGTATCGCGCAGCGCGGGGTCGAGGTTCGGGGCGGGGGCGAGTTCGACGACCTTCTGGTGGCGGCGCTGGACGGAGCAGTCGCGTTCGTAGAGGTGAATGACGTTCCCTTCACCGTCCGCGAGGATCTGGACCTCGATGTGCCTTGGCCTGATCACGGCCTGCTCCAGAAAGACCGTGGGATCCCCGAAGGCGGCCTCGGCCTCGCGGGTCGCAGCGGCTACCGAGTCTTTCAGGTCGCGTTCTTCCTTGACGAGACGCATCCCGCGCCCGCCGCCGCCGGAGGCCGCCTTCACGAAGATGGGGAAGCCGATGCCTTCGGCGGCCTCGCGGGCTTCTTCTTCGGTCGTGATCTGCTCGGAGGCCCTGGTTACCGGGACTCCAGCCTCCTCGGCGGCTTTTCTCGCCCGCGTCTTGCTCCCGGTCAGACGCAGGACTCCTTTTGGCGGCCCAACGAAGACTATGCCCTCACGTTCGCAGGCTTCAGCGAGTTCAGGGCTTTCGGAGAGGAAGCCGTAGCCGGGGTAGATGGCGTCGGCCCCGACCCGTTTGGCGGTGGCTACCAGGGTCTCGATGTCGAGGTAGGCCCGAACGGGGTGTCCGGGTTCGCCGATTTCGTAGGCCTCGTCGGCCTTCTGGCGGTGCATCGAACCCCGGTCCTCGGGGGTGTAGACGGCAACGGTTCGGATGCCGAGTTCGTTAGCGGCCCGGAAGGCCCGAATCGCGATCTCACCCCGATTTGCCACAAGAACTTTCTTCAGCATCCGCAACCCCCGGTTTCTTCTGGTTCATGCTAGATGAACTGTGCATATACTGGTATCTTCTCGTTTATTCCCGCTCAAGGCAAGTAGAGGCACCCTTACCGGGAGCCGGGAGCGGGTACAAAAACTTCACCGCTTATTATTTCCACTCAAGCAAAGGAGCTTCTCATGTCGAACGCAAAGGATCACAGCTATCAGACCATCCACGATACCAGAGTCCCATCACTCGGAATGGGAACGTGGCGACTCTCCGGCGAATCGTGTGCCGCAGCCGTAGAACTCGCCCTCGACGTCGGCTACCGCCATCTCGACACCGCCCGGATATACGGCAACGAGAGCGAGGTCGGCGCGGGGATAAAGAACTCCGGCATCTCCCGGGAAGACCTCTTCATCACCACCAAGCTCTGGACGGACGCCTTCAGGCGTGACGTCGCGCTGGAGGCCGGGCGAGACAGCGCGAAGAAGCTCGGGGTGGACTACATAGACCTGCTCTTGATGCACTGGCCCAACTCGGACGTTCCGGTAGAAGAGACCCTCGGTGCGATGCGTGAGCTTCAGGACGAAGGCGTCATACGGAACATTGGCGTGAGCAACTTCTCGGTCGGTCAGGTCGAAGAGGCCGCCCGCTACGCCGAGATATTCTGCAACCAGGTCGAATACAACACGGAAACAGACCGCTCGGAGTTGTTGGATCAAGCCTAGGAAATGGACTACCTGCTCACCGCCTACACTCCAATCTCCAAGGGCCGCACGAACGACGACGAAACGCTAAAGGAGATCGCCTCGGCCCACGACAAGTCCCCCACGCAGGTCGCCCTGCGCTGGCTGGTGCAGCAGGATAAGGTCTCGGCCATCCCGAAGGCGACCGGACGCGAACACCTCGAAGAGAACTTCGCCATCTTCGACTTCCAGCTCTCCGAGGAGGAGATGACTCGCATCTTCGCCCTGGCGCGCTAGAAGGACGAATAGACGGCGGCGACGCTACGCCTAGCCTCTCTTTGCCGCGAGATACCGGGCGTAGGCCTCCTCGTAGGATGCTTCGGACTCCGGCTCGAAGGTAACGTCCGGGTCCGAAGCGATCGGAGTCGGCGGGTCTCCGAGGGCGAGGCTAGCGGAGATCGCAGCCCCGAGGGCCGAGGCATTCCGGGAGACATCACCCGGCAGCAGGACGAGCTGCTTTCCGAGGACGCTCGCGAGCATCCTACGCCACCGCTCGTCCGACACGCCACCACCGGCGAGCCTCAGCGCATCGGGGGCGCAGCGCGTGGTATCTTCCAACGCTTCGAGCCCCTCGCGAACCGAGAAAGCCACGCCTTCGAGCGCGGCCTGGAGCAGATGCCCGCGCTCGTGTTCGAGACCGAGACCCGACCACGCACCGCGAGCCTCCGGCGCAAAACCGGGCGTCCTCTCCCCGCCCAGGTGCGGCACGAAGGCGATACCGCCGGAGCCGGGCGCAACACCGACTCCGAACGCTTCTTCGTAGAACTCTTCCCACGTCACCCCGAACAGCCGCCGCACCCACTCCAGAGCGAGCCCGGCGTTCTGCATCGCGGCCATCGCGTAGTATGGCGGTCCGCTCCCGGAAAAAGCCGCCGTCCTGAAGAGGTGTGTCCGGCCCGTTCGGTCGGGGTAGAACGAATTACGAAGGGTGACGATCTGCGCTCCCGTCCCGACCGTCAACTGAAACGCCCCCGGCGCGCCGAGGCCAGTGCCGATTATCGCCGCCGCCGTATCCGCCGCACCGACCGCGACCGGGGTTCCGGCCTCGATCCCGAAAGCTTCGGCGGCCTCTCGTTTCAGGGTACCGGCGATGTCCGCCGGACGGCGAATGGGGGCCAGAAGGCTGCCGTCCAGTCCGAGGTCCGAGATAGTCTCTCTGTCCCAGACATCTCCTTCGAGGTCGTAGAGGAGCGTTGCGGAGGCGTCGGAGGGTTCGGTCGCGACCTCGCCCGTGAGCTTCAGACGCAGCCAGTCCTTCGGCTGCAAGGCCCACCTCGCGGCGGCGTAGGTCTCTGGCTCTTCGTCTCGCAGCCACAGGAGGGTCGGCCCGGCCATCCCGACCGCCGGGGGGTTGGCGAGGCGGCGCAGGGTTTCGGCGTCGAGCCGCCGGTACGCTTCGAGCTTGCGAGCGGCGCGGGTATCGGCCCAGAGGATCGCGGGCCGCAAGGAACGCCCGTTCGCGTCACAGGACACGACGCCGTGCATCTGGCCCGAAAGCCCGATGGCTCCGACCTCACCCGGCTTGCCTTCGACGACCTCCCGGACGACCTTCGCCGTCGCATTCCACCAGTCCTCCGGGTTGGATTCGGCCCGGCCGGGTCTGGGGGACCGGACGGCGTATTCCTCCGAAGCGATGCGAAAGATGGAGCCGTCGGCACCGAGGAGCAGAGCCTTCACGGAGCCGGTCCCGAGGTCTATTCCGAGGAACATTTCTTCAGATGCCCTTGCGTTCTCTGGATGGCAGCGCCGCCCGAACCTTACCGCCCCGGCAGCCCGGAGGAGCTTCGGTGATCTCGCGCTTCGCAGGCCGTGTTCGGTGCTCGCTCACGAGACGGCCAGGTATGCGACGTAAGCGACGGCGAGCAGCACGAAGCCGAAGGTGAGGAGCAGGTAGACGTTCTGAGAGGAGGTCGGGACACCCCGACGGAGCGCGACCCGGAACTGGAAGAACCTCGCGGCGGCCGTTGCCTGCACCACCGCGCCGAAGCCGACGAGGGCGAGTCCTATCGCCCGGAACTCTCCGGCCCCGGAGGTCAGACCGACCAGCGTATAGAGGAGTATGCCGATGCCGATGGCGTTCATCCCGGTACGAAGCCAGGAGAGGAGCGTTCGTTCGTTTGCGAGGTGTTCGCGGGCGAGGGTCTCGTTCTCCGGCACGCGCATTTCTATTCGGTTCTCAGAAGAGAAGGGCGTAGACGATAAAGGACAGGGCGAGGGCGAGGCTCCCGGCGACGACGATCATGTACGGGAGGGCTCGGGACTCGAAGTTTCCGGCCAGGATCATCTTCCTGCTGGAAAAAAACTGTCCCGCCCCGACGACGAGCGAGAGACACCCGAGCGCGACCAGCGCGACCCCGAAGACCTCCGAAGAGCCGGAAGCACTGCCGCCCGAGATACCGGACGTGAGCGCACCCGCCCGCTCAACGACGAACCCGACCGAGATCAGCGTGATCCCCGTCCTCACCCATGCGAGGAGCGTCCGCTCGTTGGCTAGGTGTTCCCGAATTTCGGTATCGCTCTTTCGACCTTCCATGCCCTCGCTCATACCGGCATTCTACGCCCCATTCGACCCCGGAGCCGAACGGCACTTTACCGGGGTGTGCGGCGAGACTAAGATTCTTCTGTAACACAAGGGTCGAGGGGACTTGAG
>JBPCNU010000130.1:0-6213 GCA_051000975.1 Rubrobacter sp. | reverse complement strand
CTTTCCTGTATAAAACATTAATGATGTCACGGGAGGGCATCTTCGACGAAAATTCCGTAAAGAGCGAGGGCGGTTTGTTGCCAGACCCGGGAGCCACAAGCAAGGATAGAGAGTCCGGCAATAGCCTGTCCACGCCTCGCTCGTACTGGATCCTTGCCCGAAGCACCGAGATGCTCGGCGGCGTACCTTACTCTCTTGAAGGCGTGGATACCATGATCCTCATCCACGAGCTCTTGGAGGTCGTCCCGGTCTTCAGCTTCTCCGAGGAGGCCGAACTCTTCCTCTGGCTCGGTGGCTACGGAGACCGCTGGCGGGTCGTCGAGGTCAGCTCCCGAACCCTCCTCGGGATGCTCGAAGGCTTCTATTCGAGGGTGGATGAGATCGCCCTCGACCCCATACCGGAAGCTCAGGTCCGCTCTTTTATGGGCCTCGTTACGGTGGACCGCGACAGCTTCGTTCGGTCCCTCGCCGGTCGCGACTCCGACCCTCGACCGTCGAGCCCTCCCGGCGCCTGATAACCTCTCTATCTTATGTCGGTCGGGTCGAAGAAATGCCTCGGCTCCTCGGAGCGCGGGAGCAGGAGCGAAAAGCTGTTCAATAAAACCGGTCGTACTCTGCCGCTGGCGGTTGGAGCTTTACTGTTTCTGGCCGCGCTCGTGCTGTACCTGAAGACCCTCGCCCCAACGGTTCTCTACTACGATCTCCCCGAACTGCGAGACTCCGCCGTCCTGCAGACGCGAGCCTACATGCTCGGCATACCGGACTACACCGGATACCCGACCTATATCTTGCTCGCACACCTCTTCACCTACCTGCCCTTTGGAGATGCCGCCTGGCGGGTAAACTTCGCCTCGGCTGTGTACGCGAGCGGCACGGTCGCCCTTGTCTTCGCTTCGGCCCTGGTCCTGACCCGCAAAGTCTCGGCCTCGGTGGCCGGAGCGGGCGCGTTCGGAGTCGGGCCGCTCTTCTGGAGTCAGGCCGTCGTCGCCGAGGTCTACACCCTGAACGCCCTCTTCGTAGCCGCGAGCGTGCTGACCTTTCTCTTCTGGCACCGCAGCCGCCGGGACCGCTACCTGCTGCTCGGCTGTCTGCTCATGGGCCTCTCCCTGACAAACCACATAACGAGCGGTCTGGTGCTGCCCGGAGCGTTGTTGCTGGTCGCGCTCACCGACTGGCGAAAGTTCCTTGACTTCCGGCTCGTTCTCAAGGGTGCGGGGTTGTTTGTGGTTGGGTTATCGCCGTACCTGTATCTGCCAATCAGAGCCTCGATAGACTACTTGCCGGATGGGTTCGTGTGGGGGCAGCCGAGAGTGAGGGAGTACCCACCGGACACGTTGTATGGTTTCTACAACCTCGTTAGCGGCGGACAGTGGAAGGAGAGGATGTGGGCCTTCGCTCCTTCCGAGCTTCCGGGGCGGGTCTACCTCTACCTCGACTACCTCTGCGGCGGGCAGGGACAGTTCGGGGTCTGGATGGTGCTGGTGGGCGTCGCGGGCGGCCTCTACTTGGCGTACCGGCGTCCCCGGCAGGCGGCGTTCCTCGGGTTCCTGTACTTCGGCTGGCTCTTCCACGCCCTCGAATACGACATCGAGGATATCGAGTACTACTTCCTGCCGACCTACCTCGTGCTCTGCCTGTTAATGTCGGTCGGGTTCTCCGGGGGTCTGGATGCCGTCCGCCGCTACCTCCCGGATGGCCCTGTATCGAGGGGGGTCGCAGGGGTCGTCTCCGTCGCGATCGTCGCGCTCCCGCTCGTCGGCGTCGGAGAGACCTACCGGACGAGCGACATGTCCGGTGATTACCGGGGGCGGGAGATCACGAACACCGTCGCCTCTGAGACGGTGCGGGGGGCGACCATTCTCCACCATCGGAGCCC
The DNA here is from genome assembly GCA_051000975.1 of Rubrobacter sp. GTDB lineage: Bacteria > Actinomycetota > Rubrobacteria > Rubrobacterales > Rubrobacteraceae > Rubrobacter. Next base: position 4,337 of record JBPCNU010000130.1, on the reverse strand, counting down.
GCTCGACTACATGATCCTGGTAGAAGACCGGCGCCCCGACCTGAAGCTCATCCCATACCTTGAGGAACGAAACCCCTACGGCGTCGGCAAGGGTATCCTGGAAGCCCGCAATGCCCCGACCTACATCCTCTTTCCCGGTCGAACCTCGACGCCCTACTACCCCGGCGTCGAACAGACCCGCCTCCTCTACAACGAACGCGGCTACGACCTTGCCCCCGTAAACGCAGACCTCTTCCTCTACCGTGTCGTCCGGGAAGACTCTACCTGAAGTAGAACTCCGGCATAACCCTCACGTTTCGGTACACGTGATGCGCAGGGTCAGGTTCGGCTTCGGCCTGCGGAGTGAGGCCGGGCGCTGTGCTATCTTCTCCGAGTGAAACCGGGACGGTCGGGCGGTGAGAAGCCCACGAACAAAACGAAGAACCTAGAGAAAGCATCGTTTACGGGGGGAGAGGGGCGAAAGAGTCTCTGGCCGGTCGTGCTGGCGGGGGGGCTCGCGGTATTCGTGGTCTTCTCGCTATACGTGAGGACGCTCGCCCCGACGGTCCTATACTACGACCGCCCGATACTCCTTGACTCGGCGATGCTTCAGGTGCAGGCGATAGTGCTCGGTATTCCGGGGGGGACGGGGAGCCCTTCTTGGGTAATGCTGACGCATCTCTTTACGTATCTACCCTTCGGGGACCCCGCGTACCGGACGAACCTCGCTTCGGCGGCGTACGCGAGCGGGGCGGTCGCCCTGGTGTATGCGGCGGGGTATCTGCTGGGGCGCAGCGTCGCGGCGGCGGCGGTGGGGGCTCTGGCCTTCGGTTTCGGTACGACGCTCTGGAGTCAGGCCGTCGTCGCCGAGGTCTACACCCTGAACGCGCTCATGGTCATGTCCTCCGTAACCGCGCTTATCTTCTGGCATCGCAGCCGCCGGGACCGTTACCTGCTGCTCGGCTGTCTGCTCATGGGCCTCTCCCTGACAAACCACATAACGAGCGGTCTGGTGCTGCCCGGAGCGTTGTTGCTGGTCGCACTCACCGACTGGCGAAAGTTCCTTGACTTCCGGCTCGTTCTCAAGGGTGCGGGGTTGTTTGTGGTTGGGTTATCGCCGTACCTGTATCTGCCAATCAGAGCCTCGATGAACCCGCCCCTGAACGAGTGGGAGCCGACGAACTTCGAGCGGTTCTGGTATCTGGTGAGCGGGGGGGACCACCACATAAACAGCTTCGCGTTCGGGCCGGCCGAGATACCGGGTCGGTCCATGCTGTATCTGGACTTTCTCCTCCAGAACTTCCACTGGGGGGTCGTGCTGATCGCCGTCGTGGGGGCTGCGTTGCTGATCGAACGCCGTGAGACGCGAGCGGTCGGGGTGGTCGTCGGGGCGCTGTGGCTCGGGTGGACGTTTCACGCCATCGAGTACAACATCTTCGACTTCAACCTGTACTTTATAACGTCTTATCTGATGGTCTCGGTCGCCTTCGCCTACGGCGTCGCGGAGTTGCTCTACGCGGCTCGTGCCCTGGTCGAGAACCGCTCGCGGGGGCTCGGGCTCGCTGCCGCCCTGGTACTGGGCGTCGGGTTTGCGCTGCTCGCCGGGGTGAAGATGCCCGGAGCCTACGCAGAGAACGATATGTCCGAAGATTACCGGGGGCGGGCGGTTATAGACGCGGTCGCCGAGGGGGCGGCCCCGAACTCGACGGTGCTGCACCACCGGAGCAGCCTCTGGTACATGGTGCTGGTCGAGAAACGTCGCACCGACCTGATGCTCATCGCCCCGCTGCCGCCCGATCGCCAGCGGTACACCGATATAGTCTGGCCGGACGACCTCGACTACGTAACCACCAACCTCCGCTACGGCACGAACGACGAGACCGGGGTCACGACCGCGAAGATAGCCGCTCGGGAAGGCCCGGTCTACATACTCAACGAGGACAGCGCCGCCCCCTGGAACTTCACCGACGCGGGCTTCGACATAATCCACGCCAGAAGCGACATCCTCTACAAGCTCGTCCCGCCCGGCGGCACGCGCTATACCCTGACCGACGAAGAATCAGGGGAAGAACCGGAGGTCGAGGCCTCCGAGGAGTAGCCTTTCCCGGTCGGTGTAAACCGCAGGCTGGCTGCCGGAGAGCTAGCTACTCGGAAGGACGGGTGACGAGCTTGCCGTGCGTTCCGCGAGACCCCAGCTTTACGAGGGCGTCCGGCACGTTGGAGAAGGGGACGACCGAGTGGACAAGCGGGTCTATCTCACCGGCTCTGTAGAGGCGCATAAGGTCTTCGTGGGTATCCCGGACGAGTTGCGGGGCGACGGACCGGTAGAGTCCCCAGTGGACGCCGACGATGGAGTAGTTCTTGACGAGGACGTGGTTGGTCGGAGCTTCGGCGATGCGCCCCCCGGCGAAGCCGATGACGAGGATGCGGCCCTCGAAGCCGACCATCCGGCGCGAGGCGTCGAAGACATCGCCGCCGACCGGGTCGAAGACGACATCCGCCCCGCGCCCGTTTGTCCGGTCCTTGACCTCGGAGATGATGTCTTTGAGGTCCGTCTCCCGATAATCGAAGACCTCCTCGGCCCCGAGCCTGCGGCAGACCTCGACCTTCTCCGGGCCGCCCGCCGTCGCGAAGACCCGCGCCCCGGCTGCCTTCGCGAGCTGGATGGCCGCTGAGCCTACCCCGCCCGCCCCGGCGTTGACGACGACCGTCTCGCCCTCCCGGAGCATCCCCCGGCGGTGGAGGGCGAAGTGGGCCGTCTGGTAGATGATGTGCATGGCGGCGGCCTTCTCGGCGGGGAGCGAGTCCGGGATGTCGAAGAGGGCGTCCTCGCTCGCGACGACCTTCTGAGAGAAGCCGCCCGTCGGTGAGGGGGTGGTGATGACGCGGCGGTCCGTCCCGGCGACCGTCCCGGCGACCTCGCCGCCCGGTGAGAAAGGAAGTTCCGGGCGTTCCTGATACTTGCCCTGGCAGAGCAGGATGTCAAAGAAATTGAGGGACGCCGCCTTCACCTCGACGACGACCTCGCCGTCGCCCGCGACCGGCTCCTCTATATCCTCCAGCTTCAGAACGTCCTTCGGGTCTCCTAGTTCGTGCAGCCTCCAGGCCTTCATATCTCTTTCGTCCCCTTCCTCGGTATCTTCACTTTTACCGGGTACGTTAACATCCGGGCGGATAAGGCAGGGCGGCGCGGGTTCGGGTTGGCTGGTAAGCTCCACAGGAACTGGGAACACAGGGACTGAAAAGTGCCGGTGTAGAGGCTTGATCTACGGGAGGAAGTTATGCTGAAGGTGAGAGATTCCATGACTCGGGAGGTCGCGACGCTCGGGCCGGAGTCGAGCGTGGCTCAGGCGTGGCAGCTCGTCAGGGAGCGGAACATTCGCCACGTCCCGGTTGTCGAGGGCGGGAAGCTCGTGGGGCTGATTTCCGACCGCGACCTGCGCGATGCAAGCCCGGTCAGGAAGTCCGACGGTGGCGGGGACGAGAACGTCTTCGGCTGGTCTTCGATGCGCGACATCATGACCACGAAGCCGACAACCATAAGCCCCTTCGACACGATAGAACACGCGGCGCAGGAGATCTACGAACGCAAGATAGGCTGCCTGCCCGTCGTGGAAGAGGGCGAACTCGTCGGCATCATCACCTCTTCGGACATGATGCGGACGCTCATAGAACTCTTCGGGGCCGGGAAGCCCGGAACGTGGCTCGAAGTCGAGGTGCCGGACGAACCCGGCGCGCTCGCCGGGCTGGTAGACGCCGTAAGCAACCGCCACGTCAACCTCGCGAGCGTCTTTGTCGCGCCCGGCCACCGCGTCTCGGACAAGGTCATCGCCCTGCGCCTCGAAACGACGAACCCGAAAGGCATCGTCGGCGCGCTCGAAGAGGCCGGGTACTCGGTCGAGGTCGTCGCATCCACCGCCGGGATCAAGACCTCGCACGAGGAGATCTAGCAGTAACCTCTCTCTACTAGGGAGATGAGTCGGGGGACGAGCCTTCTCTGCCAGAGATGCGCCGGGTGAAGTAGAAAGCCCCGGAGAGAGCGACGACGAGAGCGGTCAGGACGCCGAGTTCCAGGATCAGGTTCCGGAACTCGGTCGTGTTGCCGAGGGACTGCTCGATGTTCACGGTCACACCGAGGATGCGCCTTACGACCGCTATGAGGCCGATCAGGATAAACGGCTCCGCGACTATCTCGCGCTCCCGGATGACGATCCCTATGGTGTTGAGAAGCTCTACGAAGATGAAGATCAAGAGCACCCGGTCGAGCACCGTGAGGGTGACCTCCAACAGGCCGACCTGCCCGATCTCCAAAAAAGCGCTTGTCGTGGAGAGGAAGAGCAGCCCTATGGCCCCGAGCA
>JBPCNU010000129.1:0-6840 GCA_051000975.1 Rubrobacter sp. | reverse complement strand
GCTGACCATGACCCTCGGGGACGACGGACGGCTGCTCGAGGCAGTCGAGGACACGGGGTACAGAGGACTCGTTATCGAAGCGATGGGCGGCGGACACGTTTCCTCCATTATGGTCGAGAAGCTCGAAGAACTGGCGCAAAAGATGCCCGTAGTGTTGGCCTCGCGCACCGGCGGCGGCGAGGTGTTGAGAAAGACATACGGGTTCCCCGGCTCTGAGATAGACCTTCTGGATCGCGGCCTCATCAGCGCGAGCGCCCTCGACGGACTCAAGGCGCGGCTGCTCCTCTCCCTGCTGTTGAGGAGCGGAGCGTCCAGAGAAGAGATCTCCCACGCCTTCGAGACCTGGGTCTTCGGCGGTAGCGGAGGCTCGTAGAGGACAGCGACGCGTCATGCGACCGAAAAGCGACCGGAGAGCGAAGGAAGGAGGCGCGGTGGCTACCGAAGCGACTTCACGTTCAACACATTCGATGTCAACCAGTCCACGATGTTTCAGGAGGATGAAGTGCCGAGAACGGTAGACCTCTCCCTGCAGATAACCGACAACATGCCAGCCCACAAGCTGTTCCAGAGTCCGGTGATCCTGCCGGCCCTCTCACACGAGCAGACCAGAGACTTCGGGCTGGGCGTCCCCGACGACAAGATGACGTTCGCCACCACCTACCTTGGAACGCTGGACCACGTCGGAACCCACGTGGACGCCTTCTATCACACCAACCCCGCCGGAGACCCCGTGGACGAGATGCCGCTGGAGATGTTCTTCGGGAAGGCCGTCTGCGTCGACCTCACGCACATACCGGACCTCGGTGAGATCACCGTCGAAGACATGGAGGCCGCCGAGGAGAAATGCGGCGTCAGGGTTGACGGACACATCGTCCTGCTGCACACCGGCCTCCACAGACGCCACTACCCCAACCCCGAAGTCGTCCGCACCAACCCCGGCCTCACCGCCGAGGCGACGCACTGGCTGGCCGACCACGGCTCGATTGCCCACGGCGTCGAAGGCCCCTCCACGGACGTCCCGAGCAACGACCTCTTCCCGAGCCACCGCGTCTGCCGAGACCGGGGTATCTTCCACTGGGAGTGGCTCGTGAACCTCGAAGAACTCGTCGGCAAGGGCGAGTTCATGTTCTACGGAGCGCCCCTCAGCATCAAAGGCGGCAGCGGCTCCCCCTCCCCCGTCCGGGCCTTCGCCATCGTGGACGAGTAAGCGCGAGATGCCCGACACCGCGTACATGACCGCCCTGGAACTCCGCTCCGCCATAGCGAGCAGGGAAGTCTCGGCGGCTGAAGTTATGGACTCGACCCTGTTCCGGATGGAGGCTCTGGAGCCTCATTTGAACGCCTTCGTCACCCCGATGCCGGAGGAGGCCACGAAATCCGCCCGGGCCGCAGACGACGCCCTCTACGATGGGAAGACGCCCGGCCCTCTGCACGGGGTGCCGATCTCCGTGAAAGACCTGATCAACGTCGGCGGCGTCAGGACCACGTTCGGGTCGCGGCTCATGGCCGACAACGTCGCGGCGGACGACGCCCCGTCGGTCGGGCGGGTGAGGTCCGCCGGGGCCTGCATCATCGGCAAGACGACCACGACGGAGTTCGGCTGCAAGGGCGGGGGCGGCGACAGCCCGCTGACCGGCATCACCCGCAACGCCTGGAACACCTCAAAGACGACCGGAGGCTCCAGCGCCGGGGCCGCGACCTCCGTCGCCGCCGGGCTGACGCCCTTCGCACTCGGAACCGACGGCGGCGGCTCGATCCGCATCCCGGCATCCTTCTGCGGGCTCTTCGGGATAAAGGCCCAGTTCGGGCGAGTCCCGGTCTTCCCGACGAGCGCCACCCCGACGCTCGCCCACGTCGGCCCCCTCGCCCGGACGGTGCGCGACGCCGCGCTCTTGCTTGACGTAGTCTCCGGCTTCGACGCCCGTGACCCGGCCAGCGTCTCCGAACGCAAGCCGGGCTTCCTCGCCGCCTGCGAAGCCCCGGTGGAAGGCGTGCGCGTCGCCTGGAGTCCGACGCTCGGCTACGCCAGGCCGACCTCGGAGGTTCTGGGGATCACCGAAAAAGCCGCCCGGACGTTCGAGTCTTTGGGGTGTTCGGTCGAACTCGTCGAAGAGGTCATCGAAGACCCCGTGGACCTGTGGAGCGCGGAGTTCTACGCCAGCGTGGGGACGAGGCTCAAAGACGCGCTGGAGAACTCGCGCGAGTTGCTCGACCCAGCCGTAGTGGATATTCTGGAGGGCGCGCTGGAAGGGACGATAGACGAATACTACTCGAGCGTCTTCGCCCGCTACGAGTTACGCGAGAAGGTCCGACGGCTCTTCGAGGGCTACGACCTCCTGCTCTCCCCCACCCTGCCCGTCCCGCCTTTTGGAGCGGGCGTGAACACGCCGCCGGAGCTGCCGGACCGCAACGTCGTCTCCTGGGTCTACTATACCTATCCCTTCAACCTGACCGGCAATCCGGCGGCCTCCATCCCCTGCGGCTTCACTCGGGACGGTCTGCCGGTGGGTTTGCAGATGGTCGCCGGGATGAACCGCGAAACCGACATACTTCGAGCGGCGGCGGCGTTCGAGGCGGCATATCCCTGGGCAAACGTCAAACCATCCCTGTCGGCCTGAGCGAGAGCCGACCGGAGAAAGGAGAGCAATGACGACACGACAACTGAACATAGACCGTCAGAAAAGCGCCCGGCGCATCGAGCGCGACATAGAAACCCTTGCGAAGCCGGATTACACCCGTTCGTCCGAGGCCATCCGACGCTACGCCTACACCCCCGAGTACCGGAACACCCTGGACTACTTCGGGGGCGAGCTGGAGTCTCTGGGCTTCGAGATGCATGAAGACCCTGTGGGCACGCTCGTGGCCCGCAACCGCCCGGGGGGAGAACCCGTCTTCGGCGTCGGCTCGCACTGCGACTCCAACCGCAACGGCGGCAAGTACGACGGCACGATGGGCGTCTCGGTCGCGCTGGAGGTCTGCCGCCTGAACAAAGAACTCGGACTCTACCTCCCGCTGCAGCTCATCTCTTTTCTGGAGGAGGAAGGCTCGGGGTTCAGGCAGATGCTTCTCGGGAGCCGAATAATAGCGCAGAGGGTCACCGAGGAGGAGCTGCGCGAGACGTTCCGGGCCGTGGACGACGGGCGCAGCTTCTGGGAGCACGCAGAGGAGGCCGGTTACGAGCCGGAACGGTGGCGGGAGTCCATCCACGTCCTCGACGATCTTGCAGGTTGGATCGAGCTCCACATCGAGCAGGCCCGCGTGCTGGAGGACACGGCTAACAAGATCGGCGTCGTCCACACCATCGCGGGCTACGTCCACGCCGACATCACCGTGCGCGGACGCGGCGACCACGCCGGAGCGACCCCGATGGGCCTCAGGAGCGACGCGGGCCTCGTCGCTGCCGAGTGCATGCTGGAGCTGGAGCGGCTTGCGACCGAGGCCGGGAACGGCACCGTCGGGACGGTCGGGGAGATCGAACTACGGCCCAACCTCATCAACGCCGTGCCGGCGGCGGCCCGCTTCTCGCTCGACATCCGAGGCCCCGATGAGGACGCTTTCCAGAGCGTCGCCCGCGACATCGCGGAGTTCGCCCGTGAAGCCGCCGCGAAACGGGGCGCGACGGCGGAATACGCTCGGCGTCAGGCTTTGCCGGTCACGCCGCTCGACCCCGGTATCGTGCAGGCTCTCGAATCCGCCGCCGGTGCGACCGGGGAGCCGTACATGTCCATGCACTCCGGGGCGGCCCACGACACGATGAGCATCGCCGGGATCGTCCCTAGCGCGATGGTCTTTGTCCCGTGCAAGGGCGGCATCAGCCACTCGCCGGAGGAGGACGCCGACCCGGCCGACGCGGCGCTCGGGGCCGAGGTCATACTGAACGCCATCAACGCTCATCTACAGGCAAAGGAGTAGGAAAGTGTCCGTACTTATAAAGGGCGGGCGGATTATCACCGCCGCCGAAGACTACATCGGAGACATCTTCATCGAGGACGAGCGGATCTCCCTGATCGGGGAATCCCTCGACGTCCGGGCCGACAAGACGATAGACGCGAGCGGCAAGTACGTCCTCCCCGGCTGCATCGACCCACACACCCACATCGAGTTCCCCTTCGGCGGCACGACGACCTGCGACACCTGGACCTCGGCGACCGTGGCGGCGGCGATGGGCGGCACGACCTCGCTCGTGGACTTCTGCGCCCAGACCCCGGGCGAGTCGCTCATGAGCGCGCTGGAGGACTGGCACGCCAAGATGGAGCGCAACAAACCCGTCGTAGACGTCGGCTTCCACATGGCGATAACCGACCTCTCCGGACCGGACCGGATGAAAGAACTCGAACGGGTCGTCGAGGAGGAGGGCGTCACGAGCTACAAGCTCTTCATGGCCTACAAGGGCGCGGTCATGGTGGACGACGACACGCTCTTCCGGGTCATGTTGCAGGCGCGTGATACGGGCGCGCTCGTTATGGTCCACGCCGAGAACGGCGACGCCATAGACATCCTCGTCAAACAGGCTCTCGCCGAGGGGAAGACCGAACCGAAGTGGCACGCCGCGACCCGCCCGCCCATTACCGAAGGCGAGGCGACGAATCGCGCCATCCAGCTCGCGAGGGTGGCCGGGGCGCCGCTCTACGTAGTGCACGTCTCGTGCAAGGAGGCGATAGACCCGGTGGCCCGCGCCCGCGAAGCGGGCTGGGACGCGTGGGGCGAGACCTGCACGCAGTACCTCTTCATAGACGAAACGCACCTCGACCAGCCGGACTTCGAGGGCGCGAAGTACATATACACCCCGCCGCCGCGTCCGAAGGAGAACCAGGAGCATCTCTGGCAGGCACTCGCCAACGGGACGTTGTCCGCCATCTCGACCGACCACTGCCCGTTCAACTGGGACGGCCAGAAGTCGCTCGGGCGGGACGACTTCTCCAAAATACCGAACGGCGGCCCCGGCATCGAGAACCGGCTGCACATGATCCACAACTTCGGCGCGCGCGAAGGGCGTATAACGCTCAACCGAATGGTCGAACTGCTCTCCACCGCACCGGCCAAGTTCTTCGGTATGTACCCGCGCAAGGGGACCATCTCCGTCGGCTCGGACGCCGACATCGTCGTCTTCGACCCCGAGAAGCGGCACGCCATCTCCGCCGAAACCCACCACTCCCTCATAGACTACAACCTCTACGAAGGAACCGAAGTAACCGGCGCGCCGCAGGTCGTGCTGGTGCGCGGGCAGGTCATCGTGGAGGACGACGAACTCGTGGCCGAACCCGGAGCCGGGCGGTTCGTCAAGCGTGCCCGCTTCGGTGAGAAGCTGGCCGGGAGCGCCGCGTGAGCGACGAGAAGGCCCGCGAAGTCTACGAACGCGCCCGCTTCGGACAGAGCATCACCCTCGGAGAACGCCCGGCGGTGCTGGTCGTAGACTTCTCCCGAGGCTTCACCAACCCAGAATGCACCCTCGGAGCGGACATGACGAGCGAGGTCGAGGCGACGCGAAGGGTGATAGATGCCGCCCGCCGAATCGAAGCGCCGATTATCTTCACCACCATCGGCTTCGAGGCGAACCTGAAGGACGGCGGGCTCTGGATCGAGAAAGCTCCCGCCCTCGCCGACCTCCAAATCGGCGGCGAATGGGTCGAACTCGATGAGCGGCTCGGAAAGAAAGAAGAAGACACCGTCATACTCAAAAAAGGCGCGTCCGCGTTCTTCGGGACGAACCTGGCCTCCGTCCTCGCTCACCAGAAGATAGACACCGTCGTTCTGTGCGGCGCGACGACGAGCGGCTGCATCCGGGCGACGGCTGTAGATCTCCTCCAGCACGGATACCCGACGCTCGTTCCGAGAGAGTGCGTCGGCGACCGGACCGAGGCCCCGCACGAGGCGAACCTCTTCGACATCCAAGCGAAGTACGCCGACGTGGTTTCTGTCGAAGAGGCTCTCGGTTATTTGGAGCGAGCCGGAGCGAAGACCATAGTGCGGTAAAGGATACTCTCGGCCTGAAACTCAATAGCGGTTTTCAGAAAGATCGGCCTGATACAACGCAACTAACTCCTCACCCGACCTCCGCCGCTATCGGGAGAAGCTGACCGGCTGAAATGCTGATAGCGAAGCGTGCTGACGAGCGTGAAGCAACGCGGAGCGCGTGCGCGGTTTGGGGAAAGCAGGGACTTCCCGCAAACCGCTTTAGTAGCGGCCCACGAGCAACCCGCCATCCACTACGAGCACCTGTCCTGTCAGGTAGCGGGCGGAGTCCGAGGCGAGGAACACGATCACATCGGCGATGTCCTCCGGCTCGCCGACCCGGCCCATCGGGATGAACTCCGCGGCCCGCTCCAGACCCTCTGGGCCGAGCGAGTGTTCGCGGGAGAGCGCCTGGGCGGTGCGGATGTAGCCCGGCGCGATGCCGTTTACGCGCACGCCGTCGGCGGCGAGTTCCACGGCCAAACCGCGCACGAGGCCGACCACCCCGGCCTTCGCCGCCGAGTACTGGACGTGCTCGTCCCAGCCGTAGGCGACGCCCATGATGGAAGAGAGCGCGATCACGCTTCCCCGTCCGGCCTCCTGCATGGCGGGGGCGGCGGCCCGGCAGACGCGCATGATGCCCTTGAGATCCACGTCGTGGGTGTGGTCCCATTTCTCGTCGGTTAGTTCCGCGAGCGGAACCCGGTGTGCGATCCCGGCGTTTGCGACGATGGCGTCCAAAGCTCCGTGCCGCTCCTGAATTTCGGAGACCACGGAGTCAACCTCGGCGGTGTTCGTGACATCGAGGTAAAGATACTCGGCCTCGCCGCCCGCCGAGCGGATTCGATCCACGACCTCCTCCCCTTCTTTTTCGAGGATGTCATACCG
>JBPCNU010000128.1:0-3812 GCA_051000975.1 Rubrobacter sp. | reverse complement strand
GAAGACCGTTTGCCAGGGCGGAAAATCGCCCGGCAGAAGCGGCCAGGGGCAGCCGCTCTTCAAGACGTAGAAGATGGCGTCGAAGATCTCGCGCAAGGCGTGGGCACGCATTTTGGCCGGTAGCTTTGGGACTGGAAGATAGTTTTTCAGAGAGGTCCATTCCTCATCGGAGAGGTCGGTAGTATAGATCTTTCTCATGCACGAAAGCGTACACAATCACCCTGACCCTCGACTCTACAAAACAGGCTCTAAGAACCGGATGAGAGTTCGGCCGGAGATATCAGAGCCTCTGTGAAGACGGAGAAACGCCCGCAACCTAAAAAGAGGCTGTGGGCGTTTGCGGGTTCGACCGCTTCCCTTCTACCCGAGAGAATGCTGGGGCCGAGACCTTACCGTGCTGGCGTGGAGCCTGGCCCGAGACGTCGCGGTCGTCTGCTCGCCTGATGGTCACGACGTACTACGAGGTATTGCGAGGTGTTGCGAGGAGTGCTCCTAGCCGCGCAGGTAGCGCTTGTTGCAGCGGGCCACGAGGGAGTAGGTGGTATCTACCATGTTCCCTACGTAGAGCTCTCCGGCCTGAGTCAGTAGCTGGTAGGCATCGAGTTTCTCGTAGCCGTAGTCGTCTACCATCCACTTGATGAGTTCGCTGTAGGCGATGCGGGCCGCGTCTTCCATAGGACGGGCGCTTCCGACGCACATGATGTGATCCTCGGACTCGATGCGCGGCCACGCTATTTCCTGGTTCTTTATGACCTCGAAGGTCAGCGTTACTTTTGCCGTGATCTCGAGCGCGACCCCGCACAACTCTCCGTGTCCCTGTGCGACGTGACAGTCACCGGTGAAGAAGTGCGCCCCATCCACCCTGACCGGCAGGTACACCGTGTTGCCGGGCGAGGTATCGGGGACGTCCATGTTCCCGCCGTGGTCTCCGGGTGATAGCGCGCTGAGAGCCTCTATGTGCGGCGAGGTGCCGATGGTCCCGACGAACGGCTTTACCGGTATCTCCCAGTCGCCACGCCGGGCGAATCCTCCACCTACTTCGTACTTCCAGACCTTCTCCGGGAGCGGATCCTGAAGGGTCGCGGTGAAGTTGGTCGAGGTGAGGCCGCCGAAAAACGGGATGGTCGCGCTGACGGCCCAGTCGCGGGTGAACTCTATGTCTTCTATCTTGACGGCGAGGGTGTCTCCGGGCTCTGCGCCTTCGACGTAGATGGGTCCGGTCTGGGGGTTCAGGTAGGCTCCGAGCACCTCGCTCGGGCGGGTGTCCTCGGAGGTGATCACACCCCCGAAAGCATCCTCGGTGTAGATCGCGACGGTCTCCCCGCTCTTCACCGTGGTGAGCGGCTCCCCGTAAGGCCCCATCGTGAACGAGTGTGGCCCTTCCTGGCGGATCTCCCTGATCCCGTTCTCTTCCTTCATCGCTCCTCCTAAACTCAAAGTTGTCTTCCTCGGGCGACTCTAGCAGGCCTGCCGCAGCCGCTCAAGCATAGATCGCATCCAGCCCGCCTGATGCTCGACGTTCTCGGCGGCGGCCTCGCTCCGAACAACGTGATAAAGCTCGGGCGCGAGAACCTCCTCTCCGGCGACCTCGACTCTCCGGTGAACAATCGAAGCGTCCGTCAGGCGACGGTATAGAGCACGTCGCCCGGTTTTACGGCTCCGGTCCTGTGGCCCGCGACCGGGTGTTCGTCGGAGTTCATCACGATGACGGGGGTTACGGGATCGTACCCGGCCTCCTTTATGCGGTCGAGGTCGGCGCGTAATATGGGCTGCCCGGCTTCTACCAAGTCGCCTTCGGTTGCGATCAGCTCGAAGCCGTCGCCCTTCAGCTCGATGGTGTCGAGGCCGATGTGGACGATCATCTCGACCCCGCCCGCAGCCTCGATGGCGAAGGCGTGTCCCCCCTCGAAGAGCCGCGCCAGCGTCCCGGCGACCGGGGCGACGACCTCGATGACGCTTCCGCTATCCGGTGCTTCGGGGACGATGGCGACCCCGTCCCCGGCGATACCCTCGGCGAAGACCGGGTCGTCTACTTCGGAGAGTGGGACGGCGAGGCCGGGCATCGGGGCGAGCATCTCCATCAACTGCCTCCCTTGATCAGGCGTTCTATACGGGCGGCTATCCGGTCGGACTGCATCCCCATCACGACCTGCGCGACCTTTCCGCGCTTGACCACGCCCGACGCCCCGAGCTCCTTCAAGCGGGCGTCGTCTATGGTGTCCGGGTCTCTGACGAAGAGCCTCAGGCGCGTGATGCACCCCTCACAGCTCTCGACGTTCTCCTGACCACCGAGCGCGGCGAGCACGTCTCGCGCCAGCGCATCGTCGGCGTCGAGTCCGGGTTCGTCGCCGGGTTCGTCGGAGGGGCTTGCGGCGCCCCCTTCACCCGGCTTCGGGCCGCGCTGGGATTCCGGGAGGATCCAGTCCGCAGAGAGCCCCGTCGAGGCCTCTCCCCTCCCCGGCGTGGCGAGGTCGAAACGCTGTATAAAGAAGCTGAAAACAACGTAGTAGACGACGAAATAGACGGCCCCAACGCCGAGCAGGAGCAGCGGGTTGGTCGTGTTCTCCTTCGAGAAATTCAGCACGTAATCTATGAGCCCGGCGGAGAAGCCGAAGCCGATGTGGATGTCCAGAAGCGTCGTTATCGCCATCGAGAGCCCCGTCAGGACGGCGTGAACGACGAACAGGAGCGGCGCGACGAAAAGGAAAGCGAACTCTATCGGCTCCGTGATCCCGGTCAGGAAAGACGCGAACGCCGCCGAGAGGAGTATCCCGGAGGCGACCTTCGGGAACCGGGCGTGGCGGATCATGGCCAGACACGCCCCCGGCAGCCCGAACATCATCACCGGAAAGAACCCCGCCATGAACGAACCCGCCGTCGGATCCCCGGCGAAATACCGATTCAGGTCACCGTTCACGACCCCGTCCGGCCCCTGAAACGACCCGAGCTGAAACCATACGAAAGTGTTTAGGACGTGATGTAGCCCGACGGGGATGAGCAGCCGGTTGAGGAAGCCGTAGAGCCCCGTCCCGAGCGCCCCGAGGCCGACTATCGCCTCGCCGCCCGCGTTGACGACGCCCTGCACCGGAGGCCAGACGAGGCCAAAGAAAACCCCGAGCGCGAGCGCGGCCAGAGCCGTAACTATCGGGACGAACCGCCGCCCGCCGAAGAACCCGAGGTAGTCCGGCAGCCGGATATCTGAGAACCTTCTATACAGACCCGCCGCCACCAGCCCGATGATTATCCCCGACAGCACGCCCATGTTGACGTCCGGGTCCGGGCCGCCGTCCACCTGCGGGATGAGCGTCTCGAAGACGGCCTCGAAGACAAGGAACCCTACGAGCCCCGCGAGCGCCGCCGCACCGTCCCCACCCGACATCCCGAAGGCGATACCGACGGCGAAGATCATGGCAAGGTTCGCAAAGACCGCATCCCCCGCCGACGCCATCCACGCAAGGTCCAGCAAATCCGGCTGCCCCAGCCTCAGCAGGAGCGCCGCCGCCGGTAGTACCGCGATCGGCAACATCAACGACCGCCCGACGCTCTGCAACGCCCCGAGCGCCCTCGACCCGAAGCCGCCCGAACCCCTCCCCACCTCGCCAGACCCAGCGACACCTGAAGCCATGAATCTCCTCCCCGCGAGCTTGCGATCAGCCCCGAAATACCAGGGGCCAACCAGGAAGCGAGAACTCTACTCCCAAGACGAAGCCAAAGCAATACCCCATACGCCCCGGACGGGCAACGTGCCTTCTCCACGACCTCCGGCATGGATTTTTGACATAAGTTCTTGACAGGAACAAATGTCACGTTTA
>JBPCNU010000127.1:0-3636 GCA_051000975.1 Rubrobacter sp. | reverse complement strand
GTCCCCATCGTGCGGGAGAGTTCTTCGTAGCACCAGAGAAGGGCCACGACCAGGACGAGCGCGCCGCAGAGAATGACGACCACCACCGAGGCCTCCGGGCGCGGCACGCCCACCGCGTCGGAGACCGCTGCCAGCAGGAGCGTCCAGAGAAGGTTCGTGATCCCCTCGACCCGCTCGCCGCCGGGGTTGAAGACCAGTCCGTCCCCCGCCAGCAGGTTCCGGGCGTACCGGAAGGAGATGAAGGCGTCCTCGTTGACGACCTGCACCGACCGCGCCCGAAGCACGAACGACCACACCACCGCCGCCAGACCGACCGCTGCCACGACGGCGAAGAGCACCCGCGAACCCGCCGGGGGCCTCGAGTCTTGCGCCCCGCGCCTCTCCGCCCGGCCCTCCGCCGGCTGCATCTCTCCCCGTGCCCCCGGTCCTATCTCGCCGTTTCCGCTCTCCCCGGCCCGCCACCGGACGGGGCGAGGCACGCTGCATCACACGCTCCACGACACACTCGATGACACACCTTACGACACGCTCTGGCTTCGATCATCGTCAGGGTTCGCATCCTCGAAGCATCTTCGGGCTTCTGGAGAAGCTCCGGCTTTTTCGGGGATGATCCCGGCCCACCGGGTCCTTTGCCGTTCTCACGCCGGTAGCCCCGGCGGTTCCCGGTTCTCCGCCAGCGAATCGCGAAGGGAGGCGGCGCGGGCCAGGTCGGTTGCGAGCCCCAGGTCCGCTCTGCCGGAGGTGCGGGCGGAGGTTCTCACCCTGACCGCCGAGGAGCGGACGATGCGCGCCCCCACCGCTTC
Source organism: Rubrobacter sp. (assembly GCA_051000975.1). Taxonomy (GTDB): domain Bacteria; phylum Actinomycetota; class Rubrobacteria; order Rubrobacterales; family Rubrobacteraceae; genus Rubrobacter. Next base: position 2,833 of record JBPCNU010000127.1, on the reverse strand, counting down.
GAGTTCGCGCTCCAGATGTTCGTCTTCGAGGCATCGCTGCGAGGTGAGGCCGCCGATCCTCCGGTACACCTCGGTCGTGACGGACATCGAGGCCCCGCTGAACTGCCAGTGTTCTTGAGGCAGTCCGTTCCCTGGTCCTCGCTGTCCGGCGAGTATTCGCTCGTATCGCGCCCGGCCCTGCCTCTCGTACCAGTCCAGCGCGTGCGGGGGGAGGTCCTCGCCATCCCGCTCGAGTTCTATGCGCCCCCCGACGGCCTCGGCCCCACCGTCGAAGAGCGCGAGCTGGGCCGCGAGCCAGTCCGGCGCGACGACGGAATCCGCGTCGGTCGAGGCGATGATCCCCCCCGAAGCCTTACGCGAAGCTCCACCCGAACCGAGCCGCCTGTAAGCCGCATCCATGCCGAGCTTGCGGGCGTTCCCGACCCCCCGGTTCGGCCCGTCCAGAAGATAGAGTCGCAGGCCCGCGTGTCGGGCCAGGCGCTCCCTCGCGACCACCGCCGTCTCGTCGGTGCAGCCATCCAGTACGAGCAGGACTTCGTAGGCCGATAGTTCAACCCTGACCTGACGGGCGAGCGCGTCGAGGCAGGCTCCGATACGGTCTTCCTCATCCTTCGCCGGTACGACCACCGAGACCCTGAGGCCCGGCTCCGGAGCGGGGAGCCTCACCGGGGCATCTCTGCCCCGGCCTCGACGAGCCGCCGACCCCGCTCGTAGTCCTCGTCTCGCTCGTGAGTCAGCACCCCGACACATCTCCCCCCGAGCCCGTACCAGACCGTGAAGCCGTCGCGCTCGCCGCCAGCGTCGCCAGCGCCGCCAAAGCCTCCAGCCCGCACGAAACGGGCCTCGTCCCAGCCGTCGCCCCACGCCGCGTACTTCAGGGTCCGCTCCCCGATGCTCGACCAGAAGCCCGGGACCTCGCGCCAGACGCTCTCCCTACCGGCGAGCGTCTCCCCGCAGACCCGGCCCTGTCCGAGCGCGTCGCCCCAGTGCTCGACCCGGAGCCTGCGACCAGCCGCCTCGTTCGCGGCGAGGGCGAGATCCCCGACGGCGAAAACATGCTCTTCGGAGGTCCGCATCGAGGAGTCGCAGACCACGCCGCCCTCCACCAGAAGCCCGCCAGCCTCGGCGAGCTCCACGTTGGGCTTCATCCCGGCCCCGAGGACGAGACCGTCGCCCCGGATCGGCTCACCATCGCCGACCACGACCTCGAAGCCTTCGCTCCCGTCCTCATCCTCGAAGTAGATACCCCGTACTTCGGTCCCGGGATGCACCTCGATACCGAGGTCGAAGAGCCAGCGGCCGAGCTCGCGGGCGGCCTCGGGACCGAGTCGAGCGTGTTGCGGCGATTTCTCCAGGGTGACGACGATGACCTCCAGGCCGAGCATCGCTAAAGACGCGGCGGCCTCGCAACCGATGAACCCGCTCCCGATAACGATGAACCGCCCGGCCTCCCCGGCGCCCTTGACCCTCTTCGCCGCAGAGGCGATCCTCTGTGCGTCTTCGAGCGTTCGCACGACGTTCACACCGGGACCCTCGACCCCCGGTACGGGCGGCAACAGCGGTCTCGCCCCGGTCGCAAGGACGCACCTCGAATATGGAAACTCCTCCCCGTCAGAGAGGCCGACCGTGCGGGCCTTCGGGTCCAGGGCGACGGCCTCAGCGCCGAGGCGCACCTCGACGCCGTTTCTCTCGTACCAGTCCGGCTCCTCCATCGGCAGGTCTTCCGCCGGGCTCTCACCCCGCAGGAACTCCTTCGTCAGCGGCGGCCTCTGGTACGGATGATGAGGCTCCTTCGCGAGCATGGTTACGCGCCCCTCGCCCCCCGCCTCCCGGTAAGACCTCGCCGTCTGCAACCCCGCCGGGCCGCCACCGACTATGACTATCCCCCTCGCCTCCGAACCTTCGCTCAAGGTCTCTCCCCATCTCTTTTGTATACGTCGAGTAAATACTCTGGTTCGGCCTCGTGCCGAAGGTGTCGCAGCGAGGTGTTCTCCCGCACGAGCCGATGCACCTCGTCGCCCTGAAGGGGATAGGTGCGGGTCTCCTCGCGCCAGTGGACTATCACGAAGAGGCCGCCCGGCGAGAGCGCGTCTTCGAGCCTGCCAAGCGTCGCGAGCATCGTCTCTTCGGGGAGATAGTAGAGGACTTCAGAGGCGACGATGAGGTCGAATTTCCGGTCGAAGTCCCCCTCCGGCGTCTCCTCCGGGAGCGTCGCGCGCTCGACCCTGACGTGCCGTTCGTCCGTGAGCCGCCGCCTCGCCGCCTCGACCGCCCGCTCCGAGGCGTCCACCGCGAGCAGGGCTTCGCACCGCCCGGCGAGCAGCCCCGTAAAGACCCCGATGGAACACCCCACCTCCAGCGCGTTCTCGAAGCCTCTCCCCCCGAGGGCCGCGAGCGTCCGCCCGTACTTCCGGCTTTCGTAGTCGCTGGTCTCGAAGCCCCAGGGGTCGGGGTGCTCGGCGTAGAGCCGCTCGAAGTAGTCCCGGTCGAGCCGTTTCCTGGCCTCGCTCACGCGTTCGTCTCCGGTCTTCGGGAGAGTATCTCCCGGCGTCCGGCCTTGAGCAGGGCCGGTTCGAGGCGGTGCTGAAGAAGGATGAGTTCGAGGTCGCGCTTCGCCCGGTCGAGTGGCCCGGCGGTTGCGAAGGGGTGGGATCCGCACGCTCTGGACGCCTGATCCAGGATGCTTCGACAGGCCGAAGAGACGGACTCTCGAAGCTCGATGGCGTAGGCCCCGGCGAGGCTCTCGGGGGCTTCGTCGGCGCGGCGGGCGGCGTCCTCCATCCAGCGGTCTATCGTGGCGGAGTGCGCCAGCAGCCGCCCGGCGGCGAGGGAG
>JBPCNU010000126.1:0-7793 GCA_051000975.1 Rubrobacter sp. | reverse complement strand
CTTCGTCGGTAGAGGCGGAGATCAGAAGGTCCGGGCCGCTGGCGGCGGCAAAGTCTACAGGATGTGCGGTTCAGGAAAAGGCTGGGTCAGGGTCTACCACTCGAACGGTCTCTCGACTGACTACTATCATCTCTGGGCTACTGCACAGTACCAGAACGGCCGAGAAATCGGTCGTGGAACGGTGCTCGGCGTGACGGGCGAGGATGCGTCCTGCGGCGGGGCTGCCTACGGTCGGCACGTCCACTTCGCTCTACTTCAGGGCCAGAATCACACCACAGTTCACAACAGGATCATCGGCGGCTGGACTTTCAAAGTGGGGAGTGAGGCTTACCGGGGTTACACTCAGCGAGGCAGCACGCTACGCTACCCCGGTTCGATTATCATGAATCACGGTGTTTCCTGATCCTTCTAGACCGAAACTTCCTTGCCGGGGTCTCTACACAGCCTCCGGCAAGGCTCCCCTGAGCTTGCTCGCGTAACGCCCGGAGCGTATGGTCTTGAGGGCTTTTATCTCGACCTGTCGGGCGCGCTCCTGAGATATACCGAGTTCTTCGGAGACCTCCCGAAGGGTCTTCGTTTCGCCCCCGCCGAGGCCGTGACGCATTTCCAGAATCCTCGCTTCACGCTCCGGCAATGACCGAACGGCCTCCCGCAGCATTCCGACCCAGGGTCCGGCTTCTACGACATCGTAATCCACGCGGGATGAATCGTCGGGGAAGAGTTCTCCTATCTCGGCCGCATCCTCATCGCGTCCTATGCGGGCATTCGTGCTGGAGACGGGCTGGCTAACCTCTCGAAGCCGCCGGACCTCCATAACCTCGACCCCCAGCCGGGTCGCGAGTTCTTCTTCGTTAGGCCCGCGCCCGAGTTCGAGCGAGAGCGCGTTTTCGGCCCGTCTGAGCCTGAAAACAGCATCTACGATATGTGCCGGGAGCCGGACGCTACGGGCGTGGTCTGCGACTGCGCGGGTAACGGCCTGACGAATCCACCACGTCGCATACGTCGAGAAGCGATTGCCCATCTCCGGGTCGAACTTCTCGACGGCCCGGATCAACCCGGCGTTCCCTTCCTGGATGAGATCCTCGAAGTCCAGCCCGCGACCCCGATACTTCTTGGCTATCGAGATGACGAGCCTGAGGTTGGATTCTATGATCCTCTGCCGCGCTGCCGCGTCCCCCTGCTTCACTCGCCGCCCAAGCGATATTTCTTCTTTCGCCTCCAGAAGCCTGCCCCGACGGACCTTGCCCATATACTGCGTCAGAACATCTACCATCTCTATCCCGTCCCCTTCTTCGTCTCTTTCGTCTCTGTATCCGCCGAAAGACGCTCGATGACTAGCCGGTCCAGGCTGGACACGAGTCGCCACTCTCGCCCGCAGCCTCCACAAACGATGCTCTCTTCGGTGGCGGTGTCTCCTCGGCCCGCAACCCTGCGCTTGAAAGCCTTGAGACAACACCCTGGCATCTGCGCCAGATAGACCTCACCGCCGCCCGTCTCCCTGACGACGGTGTCGGGCCTGAGCGAAGCCCCCGCTCTCCTGACGCCCCCGAAGCTCAGGCCGCGCCCCGCTCTTCTTCCTCGGCCCCGGTCTTGAAGCTACAGACCTCGGCCAAGGTCTCGAAGACCGGCTGCCAGACCACTCCACATCCACCGCACTCGAAATCCTTCTGGTAAGAGCGAGCGTCATGCTCGCAGCATCCGGGAAGGTCCACCTCGTAGACCACCTCCCCGCCAAGAGCCGCCATCCAGAGCCTTGGGGCCGCGTAGCTGCGCACTACGCAGCCCTTCCGGAGAGGCGTCCGATCCACTCCGAAGCCTCTTCTCTGGTAAGCTCCGCGACCTTCTTCCCGACCATCTCCTCGAACTTCGGAAGCCCGTCGTCCACCGCATCGGCTATGAGCGACTCCAGATAGTTGAGCTGCTTCCTCGTCGCCGGTAGATGTCCCTTTTGAACCTCCTCACCCGCAGCCTCCGAAACCTCAGAAGCGACCCTGGTAGCGGCGGATGACCTGCCCTCGGTCGCGGCCTTCCTGGTTCTCTCCGGGGTTTTCTGCGAAGTCTTCTGCGAAGCCCTCTGTGGATCTGCAGCACTTCCCTGAGCCTCGACTTCATCCCCGCCGAGTTCCTCGAATGCCGCTACCCCGACGTTGATAGCATCCCGAAGAGCCCGGGCCTTCGCCCTCGTCTCGGCCATCCTGATGACGTGCGGCGCGATGTTGCGCCCGACGTTCTCCGGCGAGGCATCCCCGATGCCGCTGAACTTCCCCTCCTCCGTCCTGACGGTCGCCTTCACTATCGCTACCCCGCCGTTCTCGGCAGAAGGAGCCTGCAACAGATCCGTCTCGATGCTCCTGAGACCCCGCAGGTGAGCCTCGTCCAGAAGCCCCGCGTACAACACGAACTGCTTGCCCTGACGCTCGATCATGAACTCTTCACGCATCGCTCGTTACCTCCTTCAATGCACCGACTACACTAACAGCGGTTGTTTCACTGATGCGAGTGAAATTTGAAATAAATAAAGACATCAGATGATCCTTTCGTAGACGTAACGCCTTCCGCCGGTCTCCTTGCGGCGGCTTATGAGGCCACGATCGTGGAGGTTGCTGGCGCGATTGTTGCAGGCGGTGTGATTGACCCCGAGCCTCTTTGCGAGGTCGGCGGTCGTGATCGGCCCGAGGTTGCGAACTGCCTCCAAGGTCTCGACGAGGTGTTCCTCCAGCTTGCCAACTAGGTGTGCCTCACCGCCGACCTCCTCGACCCGGAAGACGTTCTGCTCCCGCACCCAGAGCGACATCTCGATGCCCTCCAGTAGATCGCGGCCGTTCTCGACGAGAACGACATGCCTTTTACCGTAATCACCGCGCGCAGCACGGGAGATCAAAGCCCCGAAACCAGCGTCAGCGAACGAGTAATCCATCATCTCAACGCCCCGGAGATCGAGATAAAGCACTCCCCCGGAAGGCACGCTCTCGATCTCCCGCTCGAGTACCGCGAGAAATGCCTGCCCCGGCCTCCGGCTGTGGAGCAACTTGCCCTCGCCAGCCGCTACGTCGAAGACCACCGGCTTCTGCCCTTCAGCCATCGCACTTGATTTCATTGTATTCAGTGAATTCATTTGAAATCATTGTAATCCTGGCTTGGGGTTTGTGCAAGGGGTAAATCTCGGGTGTTCTATTTTCTTTCGGTGTCTTCATCGTCTGCGGGTCTCTCCGGTGTGTCTTGGGAGTGAGACGCGAACGAAGGTTCCGGGAAATTCGGGGACGTTGCGGGGTCTTTGCTTCTCGTCCTTGTTGACGGTTACGCGACCGGAGCCGGATCGGATGGAGAGCGAACCGCCGCTGCGAGCGGAGAGTTGAGAGACGAGGGTGAGGCCGCCGCCGCGTCCGATCTCGGCTGTGGAGGTGACGCCCATCTGGAGGGCGTATCGTATCGCTTCGTTGTCGGTTGCGATCTTGTCGGCGTAGGCCGAGTTTCGAGAGAGCGTCTCGCGGATCCCAGGACCGCCATCGGCGATTGAGATGATCACCTCTTCCCCCTCTCGTCTCGCTCCGCTTACGATGTGATTGTACGCTTGCACCGCTACATAGGCACCGAAGGAAGAGCGTCCGTGTTCGGCGGCGTTGCCGCAGATCTCCGAGAGCGTCGAGCAGATAGCGACCCGCTCGCGCAGAAGGTATTCGCGGCCTTCGAGGATGTCTGAGATGCGCTGGATTATGTCCTTGATCTCTTCTTCTTCGTACAAGTTCACCAGCTCCTGCAGCGTTCCGGGGTTGTGGCGTTCGCGCTCCTCCAGAGAGGATACATCCGGGTAGACCTCGACCCGCCCGGAGAAGAGCCTGAAGAAGTCCATTCGTTCCAGATAAGCCGCCACGTTGCGGCCCGACAGAGCGACGGAGACGGCCTCCGAGCGCGGGGTAAGGTATTCGAGGAGCGCGGCGAGACCGCAGAGACCGGCGGGTTCCACGAAGTCTACAGCTCGGAGGTCGAGCGTGATCTCCTGCCCATCGAGCCTCGTCGCCGCGTCGAAGACCGGGTCGAGGCTTCCGAGGGTGAGGACGCCGCTCATCGCGCCTCTGTCGCGGATATTCAGTTTCAGGCAGGAATTCACGGTGAGATTGTACGGTAAAGCGCGGTCGTGAAGTCAGCTACTTCGCTCTACTTCCGGCGTTCGTAAAAGATTTCGAGGTAGCGCCGGTTATCGTAGCGGCTGAGGATAGAACCGTCCCCGACCTCGTCAAAGCCGTGCTTTTCGAAGACACGCTGCATCCGGCGGTTGTGCGAGAGGGTCGAGCCGCGCACCACGTCCAGATCGAGGACGTTCAGGGCGTACTCGACGAGAAGTTCGACCGCCTCGGAGGCAAGCCCCTGATTGCGAAGGTTGCTCGGACCGATCTTGATCCCGAGTTCACATCCGCCCTTCTTGAAATCGTAGAGGGTCGCCATCCCGACCGGGTCCCCATCAAGTTCGATGATGAAAGTCTTGACCGAGCGATCCTGCCAGCGGGCGAGGTAGTCGCGCCGGGCGGCGGAGAGCGAAGTCGAGAGCGGTGAACGTCCGTTCCAGGCAGCGAGTTCCGAGGCACGGTCCCAGGCGTAGGCTGCCTCCACGTCGGCCTCGACCGGGCGGCGGAGTATCAGGGTCTCCCCTCTGAGGAAGTCTGTCTCTTCAGCGTGAATCTCTCTCTGCTCCTGTCTTTACTGTGTCTTGCAGGTCGAATAGAAGCGAATATACCGTCCGACTTCGAGTGATGGCGTGATTTTAGCTAGAATAGTGGCAGGCGACATTTGGGAGAGACGATTTCTTGAACAGTTCGGTCGGGGATCTCTTCGGCGGCTCGGCTCGCAAGATCAGGGACGAAGTGTGGGGCGACATCCCGGTCAACCGTGCGATGCGCACCTTGCTGGAGACGAAGGCCATGCAACGCCTGAAGGGCATGCGGAAGCTCGGCTTCGTGACCGGAGCGTTCCCGGCGGCGAGGCATTCCAGACTGGATCACGCCCTCGGCGTCTATTACCTGACTGGGATAACCTTGAAGAGGATTACGGACTCAGGGGCCTACCTCGAAGAACGCGAGACCCAGAGCGCGCTCGCAGCCGCCCTTCTCCTGGACATCGGACGGTATCCCTACGCCGAAGCCGTAGAAGACATCGCCCTGCCCGAGATCATCGGCCAGAAAGAGCTGAGCAGGCGGTGGATAGAAGACTCGGAGGTCGCCAGAGTCCTAAAGAGCGAGTGGGACGTGGAACCCCACAACGTCTCCCGGCTCGTGACCCGCGATAACGACCTCCCCATCGCCCTCACCCCGACCGAACACCTCACCCGGGACATCCTTTTCGGCTCCCTCGACATCAGCACCCTCGACTCCCTGATCCGCGATGCCAAGGGCACGAAGGTCTCCTTCGGACTCCTGAACCTCGACGGTTTGATGGAGAACCTCCGGATAGTCGGGCAGGAGAACCGCGCCCTGCTCGCCGTAGATGAGGATGGTGCCGGAGCCCTTCAAGCCTACGTCTTCTCCCGGTATCTGATGTACTACAACGTCTACGGACACTACGCTATGCGGATTCCACACACCATGTTCGCCCGAGCCGTTCAGGATTCCGTGCAGGACAACATCGTCTCCTTCGACAGGCTGGCGGAGGAAGACGACGCCGGAGCCTTCGCGCTCGTACAGGACTCTGCCCCGCGCGAGAGCGCGCCCGCGATCCTCACCCGCCGCCTCGCCGAACGCCGTCCGTACCTGAGAGCCCTTGAACTGGACTACCGCCACCATAGTTACACCTCGCTCATCCGCCTCAGAACCGACGCCTCCTGGCGTAGGCGCGTCGAAGAGGCGTGGTCACGCTACCTGACCCGTTACCGAAAAGGCGTCGCAGGGCCATTCGACATCCTCATAGACATCCCGAGACCCCGCACCCCACAAGTAGATCTCCAATATATCCGGCGTATGCCGCTCCCCGGAGAACGCAACCTCACCGACTGGGAAGGCCTCTCCGGCATGCACCCTGGCCTCACAGAAGAACTCTCCCTCCCCCTGCACCGCCGCATAAGGGTAATGGCAGCTGACCAGGAACTGGCCCAGTCCGTAAGACGCCACGCCGAAGAACTTTTCACTATCGCCAAAGAGGTCGGCTGAAGCAGGACGCCAGGCGAGAAGGAAAGTAGAACAAGGGCCGGGGTTTAACAAGGGAGGTCCTCTCCCGGCCCTTTGCGGCCTTCGGAAGAGGCCACCGGAAAATGGACCCCTATTATACAATGCTTGTCTCATACCATGCAAGCAAGAAGCGCGGTGGATTTCCGAAAGCTCGGCCCGACAAAGATCCCTCAGTATCAACCAGAGAATCTCTAACGGCTCTTCATCATACGGTGTTAACAAGAACCGTCAGGCGAGTGTATAATCCACCTTGTTCAATGGGCCGCTAGCTCAACTGGCAGAGCAAGAGACTCTTAATCTCTAGGTTTCAGGTTCGAGTCCTGAGCGGCTCACTTCTTTATTCCCTGCAAATTCCCATAAAGTCGAGAGGCCTCAAAGAGGCTCCGGGGTCCGTGTGCATCATCTTGTGCATCAACGCGGCTCGTAAAGCTGATCTTTACTATCCGAGAGCCTCGTCTATCGCGCCGCCCGTGCCGCCGTCCATACCCGGTATGACGTGGCTATAGGTGTCGAGGGTGAGGGCAATCGAGGCGTGTCCGAGGAGTTCTTGAACGTACTTCGGGTGGATGTTTCGGGAGAGTAGGAGCGTGGCGCAGGTGTGGCGGAGATCGTAGAGTCGGAAGTGTTCCGGGAGGCCGGCCCGCTTGATAGTGTTTTTGAACTCACGGTTGAGGTTTCGCTGATTCTTCGGCGTCCCGACGCTCGAAGGGAATACGAGGCCGTGATCCTCCCATAGCCCGGCCTTCGCCATCCGCTCCTCTAGCTGGTGTTTCCGGTGCATCTTGAGAGCGGCTACCGTTTCCGGGGAGAGGGTGATCCGGCGTCGGCTCCGGGCCGTCTTCGGTGCGGTGAACTTACCTTCGGAAAGAGCGCGGTTTATCTGAAGCGTGGCGTTCCCGGTAGCGTCGAGGTCCACGTCCGACCACCGGAGAGCGAGCATCTCACCCGGTCGCATCCCAGTGCGAACGGCGACGGTGTAGAGCGTATGCAGATTGTCTCCAAGCTCTCCGGCGGACTTCAAAAGCGTCCGTACCTGGACAGCGTTCAAGGGCTGTATCTCGTCTCGCTGGAGCTTCGGCGGCTTCACTGCCTCGGCGACATTGCGCGGCAGGAGTCCGTCATGGACGGCTTGAGTTAGAGATCGCTTGAGGAGGGTGTGGGCGTACTGGACGGTGCGAGTACTCTTGCCCCGGTCGAGCATCTCCCGGTAGAGCTTGCGGATGTGGTCCGGCCGGAGCTTTGCGAGCTTCACCCGTCTGAGTCCCGGCACGAGATGCGAGTTCACTACTCGCTCGTATGAATGGTAGGTAGAGTCTCTGACGGTTCCGCGCACGCTGTCCGGCAACCACGCTTTCAGGTAATCGCCTGTCGTCGTGATTCCGGCGTCGACGATCAGGCCATTCGCCCGGTCGGAGATCGCTTTCGCCAGCTTATCGCGCACTTCCTCACGGTCTTTACCCGTGATGTAACGACGCTTCGGCCCTTCCGGTGTATCCACCCAGTACGATCCCCGGTATCCAACTTTCACCCCGTCGCGTTTGAAGGGGTAAATACTCCCCTCGCCGTTACCGCGCTTACCCATCGTTTAACGCTCCTCTCACGCCGGAGGTATGCCGAGATCCCTGCATATCTTCCGGG
>JBPCNU010000125.1:0-3100 GCA_051000975.1 Rubrobacter sp. | reverse complement strand
CTTGCCTTGCCAGAACGACCTTATGCTACATATTACCCCGTTGCCAACAAGATACGCCCGACCCCGACGGAAGGTTCGGGCGGCGGACGGTCTTCAAGCTTTCGGGGCGATGACCTTTGGGGCGATGACCCTGAGCGCGCCAGGGAGTACCCTCGCCTCGAAGCGGGTGGTCGGGGCGAGCATCTCGCCGTCCACGTGCGCCGGTACGGGTTCTGCGAGTTCGACGGTGAGGGCGGCGGTGCGTTTGAGGTTGATCTCGGGATGCCTGTGCAGTCCATCTCTTAGGGCGGAGGGGAGTATCCGCAGTACGGCGCGGCGGTCTATCTTCTCCGACCACACCACATCGAAGAGGCTGTCATCGAGCTTCGCCTCCGGTGCCAGCCTGAACCTCGCCCCGTAGGTCGTGCCGAGCGCGGCCGCGACCAGGATCGTCTCAGCCTCGACCTTTTCTGTAGTCTCTACGTCGTCGAAGGTGAGCGTCGCCGGGTGGCAACTGAACCCGACGAGTAGTCGTCCGATCGCCCAGAGGTAGCGGCCTGTTCCGCCGAGGTACGCCGGGGCGACCGAGACCCCTTCCGCTACCTCCGCGTCGAAGCCGATGCCGAGCCCGTTGTTGAAGGTAACACCATTGACCTCGCCCGCATCCACCGTCCTGATCTCGCCGGAGAGCAAGACCTCGACCGCCTCGCGGAAGTTCCGCCCAAACCCGAAGGCCTTGACGTAGTCGTTGCCGCTCCCCGTCGGGAGAATCCCCATCACCCGCCGCGTGCCGATGCAGGCCGAAGAGACCTCGTGAACGGTGCCGTCCCCCCCGACCGCGACGGCGACCTCGTCCTCCGGTATACCCTCGGCCACGATGCGAGCCTCGCCGGGACCGTTCGTGATGTGCCACTCTGGTTCGAGGCCGCGCTCTTTCAGCAGTTTCGAGAGCTCCCCGAGGATGCGACCGGAGCGTCCCCGGTTGGCCGCCGGGTTGACGATCATGTGCATCGAAGTTCGTGTTGTTTCGGGGGACAAATCCTCTTTACCTTCCGGGCTCGGGTGGCGTGCGTCGACGAACGGTAGTGAAAAATACCAGACCCCCGACCTTCGTGCTTCGCTGCGTGGAGTTCAAAGCAGCCTGGACTTTGCTAACAGATTTACATCAAGTTCAGGTTCAGGTAAAGTTACAGGTCAAATGAAGGTGGAATCCAAGACAATCACCCTGTTTTGCGAGGCGGTCCGACCCGGCTCGATTCTCGGCTGCCGGAATTTCATGGAAGTCCTGCCCGGCGGCGAGGGATGAAACCTGTAGAGCCGGTATCGCAGCGGTGCCAGCATTTCGATGGTCTCAGGGTATTCGGGGATGCGGGGTATCTGTGTCCTTCCTGCGGTAAAGAACTGGACGAGCACGATCTTATCCGGTGGGTCAGAGAGGCCGAGGTGGCCCGCGACGAGACTTACTCTCTCAAAGAGGGTGATGGATTTCGGGAGATCGTCCTCGAGGACCGGCAGCGAGAGGTCTACCGGCGGCGCAAGATCGTATACGGGCTTCAGCAGGAGCCTCGCTTGCAGACTGTCAGACCGGAGATGATCCTCATCACCCACGACCCGGAGGGTCTGTCCTACGATTGTCGGGTCTTCTACAAGGAGCCGCGTCCGTCGAACGTCGCGGACCGCTTCGCCGTGGCCGCCGAAATCTCGGCCATACTGGAACTTCGCTCGGATCAGGACTTCGTGCTCAGGATCGTCGCGGGGAAGGTTGCAGAGTTCCACGAGGAACGAACGAGGATCATGGACTCCGGGGATACGGCCCCCGGTCGCAGGGTCTTCTACGCCAGCGAGATGTAGGAAGCGCGTTGCGCCCCTCTCGCCCGGTGCGGGCTGCAAGGCTGTAGAATTCCACGGATAGACGAACCATTAAAAACCGGAAAGGTGTTATCCAGGATGAGCGGGACCAACTTCATATCTCTCGTAGTTCTGATCCTCATACTTCTCTTCATCCTGGTGAACGTGGGACCGCTTATCTCGGCGTTCTAGTCAGGTTCGTTCAGCGGAAGCCCTGAAACTCGCGGCGCGGTTTGCGATCATCGCCGCCGTCGCACCGGCCCCGACCCCGTTGTCTATGTTGACGACGGTGAGACCGGGCGAGCAGGTCTGGAGCATGCTCAGGATCGCAGCGGTCCCGTCACCGCCGAGCCCGTAACCCGTCGAGGTCGGCAGCCCGATGACGGGGACGCTCACCAGCGAGCATATTACCGTGGGTAGTGCGCCCTCCATACCGGCGCAGACGATCACACAGTCCGGGTCGAAGTCGGATATTCGCTCCAGCGGCTCCCCGAGCCGGTGTAGACCGGCAACCCCGACGTCGTTGAAGACCTCCACCGTAGCACCCATCTCTCTGGCCACGGCCACGGCCTCCTCCAGCACCGGGAGATCGGAAGTGCCGCCCGAGAGCGCGACTATCCTGCCCCCCGATTCCTTTAGCTCCCCCGAACCGACGATCACCATGCGACCGGCTCGCCTGACCGGAACGCCGGGCAGCGATGAGCGGACCTCATGCTCTACTTCGTCCGTCGCCCCGCTCACGAGGACTCGCCCTTCGGCTTCGAGCAGAGCAGAACAGATGCGGGCGACCTGCTCCGGGGTCTTTCCAGGCGAATAAACGACTTCCGGCACGCCCTTCCGGGTTCGACGGCCCGTATCGAGGACGGCGAAGGAATCCAGGTGGCGCACCTCGCCGCGTTGCAACTCCAAAGCCGCCTCGGCGGGAGAGAGGGAGCCAGACTTCACGGCGGACAGAATATTCTGCACGTGGTCCCGGGGTCTCCGAGGTTTGCGGGGGTCGATCGAATTCGTCATCGAGGGATTCTAGCGTGTCGAGGCCGGATTCTCGGTGAAGGTTGGCAAATAAACGTCGGTCAAAGAGAAAATGCTGCTAGTATTCTCGGATGCTCCTGTCTGGGGCAGTATCGAGCAGCGTAGGCGACGCAACTAGAGTGAGGAGGCGTGGATGGACATATTCAGTGGAGAGTTGGTCACCCGCTTCCTGGGGATCCTGCTTATAGATTTGATCCTCTCCGGGGACAACGCGGTAGTTATCGCGCTCGCGGTACGAAGC
>JBPCNU010000124.1:0-3412 GCA_051000975.1 Rubrobacter sp. | reverse complement strand
GCGGGTACCCCCGGCTCTGGTATGTTCTCGCCCTTGACGATTGATTCGTAGCTCTTGACGCGGCCCACACGGTCGTCAGACTTTATCGTGAGAAGTTCCTGCAGGGTGTGCGCCGCGCCGTAGGCTTCGAGCGCCCACACCTCCATCTCCCCGAACCTCTGACCACCGAACTGCGCCTTACCACCGAGCGGCTGCTGGGTGACGAGCGAGTACGGTCCCGTAGAGCGAGCGTGGATCTTGTCGTCCACCAGATGCAGGAGCTTCAATATGTACATGTATCCGACGGTGATCCGCCCGTCGAACGGCTCTCCAGTGCGACCGTCATAGAGCGTAACCTTCCCGCCCTTGCCCATCCCGATCTCCGGTGCGATCTCCGTCCTGACCTTCTCTATCGCCTCGTCTATGTCCTTGACCTCCGCGCCCGAGAAGACCGGGGTCGCCACATGCACCGGCTTGCCGCCGTTCTCACCGAGGCCGCGACTCGCCGCAAACCCGAGATGCGTTTCCAGGATCTGGCCGATGTTCATACGGCTCGGGACACCGAGGGGCGAAAGGATTATGTCTATGGGCCTGCCATCGGCCATGTGCGGCATGTCCTCTTCCGGAACGATCTTGGAGATAACGCCCTTGTTCCCGTGACGCCCGGCGAGCTTGTCGCCCTCGCTGATCTTCCTCTTCTTCGCGACGAACACCCGTACCTGCTCGTTGACGCCCGGCTGCAGGGAGTCATCCCCCTCGTCCCGGTTGAACCGCTTCACATCTATAACGACGCCGCCCTCACCGTGAGGAACCTTGAGGGAAGAATCCTTCACCTCACGAGCCTTCTCACCGAAGATGGCCCGGAGCAGCTTCTCCTCCGGGGTCGGCTCGGATTCGCCCTTAGGCGTTACCTTGCCTACCAGAACGTCGCCCGAGTTGACCTCGGCCCCGATGCGGATGATGCCATCGGAGTCAAGGTTCATCAGGACTTCATCGGAGGCGTTCGGGATGTCGCGGGTGATCTCCTCCGGCCCGAGCTTGGTATCTCTGGCCTGAACCTCATACTCCTCGATGTGGATCGAAGAAAGCACGTCGTCCTTGACGAGCCGCTCGCTGATGATGATCGCGTCCTCGAAGTTGTAGCCTTCCCAGGCCATGAACGCGACGAAGAGGTTCTTGCCGAGCGCAAGCTCTCCTTCTTCGGTGGAAGACCCGTCGGCCATGATGCTTCCGGCCTCCACGATCTCGCCTTCCTTGACGAGCGGCCGCTGGTTGACGAGCGTACCCTGGTTGGACCGCTCGAACTTCTTGAGCCTGTATGTATCTAGCGAATCGTCGTCCTTGCGGACCTTGATCTCGTTCGCGGTGACCTTCTCTATCGCCCCGGCGTTCTTCGCCAGCACGACGTCCCCGGTATCCGTCGCCGCCCGGAACTCCATCCCGGTCCCGACGTAAGGAGCCTCACTCCTGAGGAGCGGCACGGCCTGACGCTGCATGTTCGCGCCCATCAGAGCGCGGCTTGCGTCGTCGTGCTCCAAGAACGGTATGAGCGCCGTACCAACCGAAACGACCTGAAGCGGCGCAACGTCCATGTAGTCGACGGCCGTTCTCTCGACCGAGGAAACGTCGCCACCGCGCTCACGAGCGAGGACCTGCTCCTCCGTGATCTCACCCGTCTCTGGGTCGAGCGGCGTATTCGCCTGCGCGATGATGAGTTCCTCTTCTTCGTCTGCGGAGAGGAAGATTATTTCATCCGTGACCCGGCCCTCGTTTACCTTACGATACGGGGTCTGGAGGAACCCGAACTCGTCCACCGAAGCAAACGTCGAGAGCTGCCCGATAAGACCGATGTTCGGGCCTTCCGGGGTCTCGATAGGACACATTCTGCCGTAGTGCGTCGGGTGAACGTCTCGCACCTCTATGGGGGCGCGCTCGCGGCTCAGACCACCAGCGCCCATCGCGCTCAGACGACGACGGTGCGAAAGCCCCGAGAGCGTGTTCGTCTGATCCATGAACTGCGAGAGCTGTGAAGAACCGAAGAATTCCTTTATCGCAGACGAAACCGGCTTCGTGTTCACCACCGTCTGCGGGGTAATGTTCTCCTCGTCCTGACTCGTCATCCTCTCCCGAACGACGCGCTCCATCCGGTACATCCCGATGCGGAATGATTCCTGTATAAGCTCCCCGACCGTCCTCAGACGACGGTTGCCGAAATGCTCGTATTCATCGAGGCGATGCCGGATACGGTCGTAGTTGATCCGCCCGAACTCTTCCTGCTCCGCCACATCCTCCGAGACCGTGAGAAGCCTCTTCAGCAGCGCCTCAATGTCCTCGACGGTCAGCGTGAGTTGGTCCTCCGGCGCATCAACCTTGAGCTTCTTGTTGACCTTGTAACGCCCGACCCGCGAGAGGTCGTAACGCTTCGGATCAAAGAAGAGTGTCTCTACAAGGCTCTCGGCGTTGTCCACATTTACCGGCTCACCGGGACGCTGACGCTTGAAGACCTCTATAAGAGCGTCTTCGCGGGAGGCCTTATCGTCTTTCTCGAGGGTGTTGCGGATAAGCCAGGAGTTGTCGAACCGCTCCAGTATCTCCTCCGGACCGCCCATATCTAGTGCCTTGAGCAGCACCGTTACCGGGAGCTTGCGCTTACGGTCTATCCTGACCGAAACGAACCCCTTGGTCTCGACCTCGAATTCGAGCCACGAACCCCGGCTCGGCATGAGGCTCGCTGTGAGGACTTGCTTGGTGTGATCCTTCGGCTCCATCACGTACGCGCCCGGCGAACGGACGAGCTGCGTAACAACGACGCGCTCCGTACCGTTGATTATGAAAGTACCGGAGTCAGTCATGAGCGGGAAATCGCCCATGAATACGTCCTGCTCGCGGATCTCACCCGTCTCTTTTATATGCACCCGCACCCGCACCGAAAGCGACGCGGCGAAGGTCTTGTCCTTCGATATGCACTCTTCGACTGAGTCCTTCGGCTCCTCGAAGTGATACTCTCCGAACTCGACGGCGTACGAGTTCGTGTAGTCGTTGATCGGAGAAATATCGTGAAGAGTTTTCCCGATCCCCTCCTTCAAAAATTTCTCAAATGATTGCTTCTGGATCTCTACAAGGTCCGGTAGCTGAATATCAGACGTCTGGACACGCGAGAAAGAGTGCCGCTCACGGCGCACAACAGGGGTCAACAAACTAGTTCTCCTCCAAAGGGATTAGTTGAAGAACGGATAATCACGCAAACGAATATCTTACAGGTCAAACTACTGGTCGTCAACCTACAAGACGAGGGCGAGTATAAAAAATCTGAGCGCCGCCGGGGGTGTTCCCCGACCGACGCTCAGAAGTGTAGCACAGCCCCGGAAGGGTCGCTACAAGCTCTGCCTTCGGGCTAGAACGAACTACTTCAGCTCGACGCTCGCGCCAGCCT
>JBPCNU010000123.1:0-13804 GCA_051000975.1 Rubrobacter sp. | reverse complement strand
CACTCACAGACCCGACGACCTGCCCGTCCTCCGAGACCGCCATAGAAGTCCCCGGCCCGAGCGGCCCGGACTTCTCAACCTTCACGACGGTGGCGAGAGCACATCTCGTATCTTCCTCGCGCCAGTTTGCGACTCTATCTATAACGGGGTTCATAGTACGTTCCTTTCTCTAGCATAGAAGTTCATCGTAAGTGTCATTTGACCGTGCTTACTGAGCAGATCTTTTCTATAAGATCCTGAACGACCTCGGCTACATTTGAGATTTCTGCGTCATACTCTAGAGTTTCTGAATGTTCTTCGTAGTTGTAGCTGAGAGGATGTAGCCATCCTTCGTTGAACTCGTCAGCGGAAACCTTCAATTCCTTCAAAAGATGTTTGATTTCTACGCTATTTGCCAAATCTGTTTGATCATTCACCATTGGCCACATCCATATCTCCCAACCCTTGGGAAACACACTTGAATCCAAACTCACCATGAGATCTTCCGAGATTTGAATGTCGTGGATCAGGTCATCATACATACCGTACGGTGGACGATCATAGCGCCGGGTAATGTTTCTGTACCCGCTGATGTCAAGTTCTCGTTGTAACTCTTGAGTTTTCGACTTCATCTCTTTCTTTACGCGCTGAAAATTCTCAAGTAGTGCCTCAAACTCGTCCTGATTCTTGGCAAGTAATTCGATCAGTTTCGGATCCATGCGAGTCCCTCTCTTTAAATTATCCAAAGTGTTCAGGAAGTCGAGAAAGAACGTGAGTAGTCGTGTATCTGCCTGGGAAATATGTTTTCCGAGGTTCGACTCCAGCCCGGCCACCAACCTAGAGTAAGTGAGGTTCACGAAGCCCTCCCGCCTTCCGGCGTTTGATGCGTTCACCGTCAGGAGAACCTTGAGTTGCTCTCGACCTTCAGAGATTTCGTCCAGATGAGTAGCGTACTCGTCGAATGGGTTGTTGATCCCCGCATCAATCTTATTCTCGATAAGCAGTATGAGTTCTTCTGTCTCGATCAGGATATCTATGAACTTACCTGACCGGGTGCGTACCTCGCATTCGACCTTGACCCCGCTTCTGAATCTTCCGCTGGAAGATGACTCGCTAATTATCTCGCAGAAGGTTTCGAGAACCAGAGATCCTAGCCCATGAGGTTTGTCGGGGGCGAGGAAGTAAGCGAGTATGTTGCTGAACACTGTCTCACGGCGCGGATGCCCGGCGATCTCGACGAACGTTTCCGGGCGTTCGCTGCGGAGTTTTAGGCTTCCGAATTCGTCCAGGACTTCGGCTGTCTTTATGAGATCCATAGTCCCAGGTCACCTTCGACAAACCAGTTTCCGTCCGATTTCGATAGAAAGTAGCAGTTACCTGAACCAGCGGTCCAGTGAAACTGATGTCCGACGTAGATCATCGCTTGCGTGAGGTTCCTGTCTAGTCCGACGCGCGATAGCTCAATGTTTCCACTGGACTTCGGATATTCCTCCATGAACCTGTTCCATCCATCTTCACCACGGAATATCTGCCCCGACTCTTCTTCAGTGAGGCAGATCAAGTGTCCCTCTGGATTGAGGTCTGGATCAACGGAATACTTCTCCCGGTTCTTTGCGAGGAAGTCGTCTAGCGTTTCTCTACTGAACTCTGAAAATACTTCTTCGCGTAGATGCTCCACGAATTGTTCACTTCTATCGGAATGAACATCGAGGCGACTTCCCGTCAAGGTACTGACGACCTGATTGCTTCCGGCCCCCAGATGATTCAGGCAAGCTGACACGACCTCACGTTCGTCGTTGAAAGTTCCATTAGACTCCTCGGAGATATTCGCCTCGCTTCCGTGTAACTCACGCTACATTTTAACGCGCTCTACCAACGCAGCGTCACCGTTTCGCGGCCTTCGCTATCGCCTTCGCGAGCTCTTCGAGGCTCTCGAAGTTATTTCCGGCGAGAAAGGTATCCACGAACGGTAGCGAAGCGGCCATGCCTCCGGCCAGCGGCTCGTAACCCTCTCTCGCCTTGAGGGGGTTGACCCAGATGATCCTGTGCGCCAGCCGGCTCAACCGGAGCATCTGTTCCGATAACACGTTCACATCTCCCCGGTCCCAGCCGTCCGACAGCACGACGATAACGGACCCTCGAGCCATGCCTCGCTGGCCCCACACGTCCAGAAAGTTCTTGAACACATCCCCCAGCCGCGTCCCGCCCGACCAGTCCTCGACCGCCTCCGAGGCCTCTCTCAAGGCGCGGTCAGGGTCTTTCGTGGTCAACTCGCGGGTGATGCGCGTGAGACGCGTTCCTACGGCGAAGGCCTCCAGCTTGCCGCTTGCTATGACCCCCACATGCAGGAATCGCAGAAGCGCCCGACTGTACCCCGCCATCGAGCCGGAAATGTCGCATAACAACACGACCCGCCGGGGCTGCAGCTTGTTGTCTCGGAACCTGTGTCGGATGGCTTCACCGCCGGAGCGCATCGCGCCGTGCAGCGTCTTCCGGTGGTCGAAGCGACCGCGCCGGGCAGACTCAAGCCTCCGACTTTTTCGGGGCGCGCCGGAGAGATCCAGGCGCGACAGGAGACGATTCAACTCCCCGAACTCGTCTTCCGTGTACTCGGAGAAGTCTTTCTCACGCAGAACTTCGATGGGACTGTAACGCATCGTTACGGCCTCTTCGCCCTCCTCATCGGCCTCGACCTGCTCCTTCGGTGGCATCACCGAATCGAGTTCTAGCTGCGGCTCTTTCTCCTTTGGCTGTGGCGGCAGAAGGGGCCGGTCGAGTTCATCCCAGAACGCCTGAAACGCCGCATCGTAGAGCTTGAGATCTTCGTAGCGCGAGCAGAACACCGCCCGCCCGGACCAGTAGACCCCGTCGCGGCTTTCGAGGCCGACGATTTCCAGAGCACGCATGAAATCGAGCGTCCGGTCGGAGCCGCACTTTATACCGCTGCGACGCAACACTCGTCCGAAGGCGACTGCGGCCCGGTCTACCCGGTAGTCGAGCGGGTCTTCGGCCTCCGTGTGGTTACTTTTCGGGATATCCCCAGCCACCTGCGTCCACCGTTGCGAGTAGCTTCTCGATGCCGGGGGCCTTTATGCGCTGCTGATCCTCGCGGTACTTGACGACCGAGCCGAGCGTTGACTCGACGAGCCGTTCATCGAGCTTCTTGGCCCCGAGGGCAACTAGGGCCTCAGTCCAGTCGAGAGTCTCGGCGACGCCGGGTGGTTTGTAGAGATCCATCTTGCGCATCAACTGCACGACGGCGGCCGCCTGGCGGGTGAGTTCCTCGCTCGCGCCGGGGACCTTCGTGCGGACGATCTCGACCTCCCGCTCGAAGGTCGGGTGCTCGATCCAGTAGTACAGACACCGCCTTTTGAGCGCGTCATGTACCTCCCGAGTCCGGTTCGAGGTGATGATGACTACCGGTGGACGCTCCGCCGTTACCGTCCCGAGTTCCGGTATCGTCACCGAGAAGTCCGAGAGGATTTCCAGCAGGAAGGCCTCGAACTCGTCGTCGGCCCGGTCTACCTCGTCTATGAGCAGCACGGGCGGGTATTCCCCCCGATGTTCGAGCGACTGAAGGAGCGGACGGCTTATGAGGAAATCCCGGTCGTAGAGGTCGCGCTCGACCTCGGTGCTGTCTTCACCCCCGAACGCTTCGGCAGCCCGGATGTGGAGTAGCTGCCTCGCGTAATCCCACTCGTAGACCGCCTGGTAAACGTCGATACCCTCGTAGCACTGGAGCCGAATCATGGGCGTCGAGAGCATCCCGGAGAGCACCTTCGCCACCTCCGTTTTGCCGACCCCCGCATCGCCTTCTAAAAATAGTGGTCGCCCGAGTTTTAGGGCGAGAAAAATAGCGGTTGAGAGTCCGTCCTCGGAGAGATAATCGAACTCTCTGAGTTTCTCCTGCAGATCCTGAGAATGAGAAACGCCGGGAGGCAAGGCCCCCCGGCGTCCGTTCACCGATTCACTCAACGACTCAGAGCCTCTTCGATGGCTCTCTTGGTGAGTACGCGGGCCAGATGCTGGCGGAACTCGGTCGAGGCGGCGATGTCGCTTGAAGGGGAAGTCCCTTCGGCGGCGGCGTTCGCGCCCTCGGCGATGGAGTCCCGGCTCGCGCCGGAGAGAGCCTGCTCCGCAGCGGTCGCCCGCAGCGGCACGTTGCCCATGTTTGTCAGGCCGATCTTCACCTCGCCGAGGGAGCCGTTTGACTGCCCGACGGTGGCCGCAACCCCGACTACGGCCCAGTCCTGCGCCCGGCGGTTGAACTTCTGGTAGGACCAGCCTGCACCGTTGAGTTTCGGGACGCGGATCTCGGTCATCACCTCGTCCGGCGCGAGATCGGTCTCGAAGTAGTCCTTGAAGAAGTCGCCCGCCCCGATGGTCCTCTCGCCGTTCGGGCCGATGATGGTGAACTCGGCGTCGAGGGCGAGCATGGTCGTCGGGAGGTCCGAGGCGGAGTCGCCGTGTGCCAGCGAGCCACCGATGGTCCCCCGGTGGCGTACCTGCGGGTCGCCGACCTGCCCGGCGGTATAGGCCACGAGGCCGCACTCGGCCTGAAGTAGCTCCGAGTGTTCGGCGTCGGTATGACGGGTCATCGCGCCGATGGCGATCTTGTCGCCCTCTTCCCTTATATAGGAGAGTTCGCTGATGCGCGAGACATCTACGATGATCGCCGGTGCGGCGAGACGCAGTTTCATCATCGGAAGCAGCGAGTGGCCACCCGCCATGATCTTGGCCTCGTCGCCGTGATCTCCGAGGAGCTGGATGGCATGCTGCGCCGACTCAGCGACCTCGAACTCGAACTTGAGGGGGATCAAAGGGATTCACCTCCCGGGTTGGTCTGGTGGTCGGTCGCCTGCGCCGGACGCCCACTACGGTCGGCGTCGGCGTGACCGCCGTTCCGGCCCTGAGACTCCTGAATGGCCTGGAAGACCTTCATCGGGCTGGCCGGCATGTCTATGTGCGTGATGCCGTAATCGCTGAGCGCGTCGACGATGGCGTTGATGGCGGCGGGCGGCGAACCTATGGTCCCGGCCTCACCGATTCCCTTGACACCGAGCGGGTTCGACGGCGACGGGGTAACGGTGCGGTCGAGCGTGTAGTTCGGAAGCTCCGGTGCGCCGGGGATGAGGTAGTCCATCATCGAGCCGGTCACGAGGTTGCCGTCCTCGTCGTAGATAGCCTCTTCGTAGAGTGCCTGAGCGAGCCCCTGAGCGATGCCGCCGTGAATCTGACCCTCGGCGATGATCGGGTTGATCACCGGCCCGCAGTCGTCCACCGCGAAGTAATCGCGAACGGTCGTCTTGCAGGTCTCCGTATCGACCTCGACGACGCAGAGGTGCGCCCCGAACGGGAACGTGAAGTTCGGCGGGTCGAAGCTCGAATCCTCAGTGAGGTTCGGCTCCATACCTTCGGGCAGGTTTACCCCGAGGAACGCCTCGCCAGCCACTTCCTGAATGGTTACGCCCTGATCCGGGGAGCCTGCGACGCTGAAGCGTCCACCCTCGAATTCGATGTCGTCCTCGGCCGCTTCCAGCATGTGGGCTGCGATCTTCCGGGCCTTGTCTATGACCTTGCCTGCCGCGAGGTGAACCGCGACCCCGCCGACCGGCGCGCTCCGCGACCCGTAAGTATCGCGT
Source organism: Rubrobacter sp. (assembly GCA_051000975.1). Classification (GTDB taxonomy): domain Bacteria; phylum Actinomycetota; class Rubrobacteria; order Rubrobacterales; family Rubrobacteraceae; genus Rubrobacter. The sequence goes on along the minus strand of JBPCNU010000123.1, from coordinate 8,183 downwards.
CCGAGCGGGGCCGTAGCCGTGTCGCCGTGAATGACCTCGATGTCGTCCGGGTGAATCCCAAGAGCATCGGCGGCGAGCTGCGACCACGAGGTAACGTGTCCCTGACCGTGCGGTGAGGTACCCGTTACGACCTCGGCCTTACCGGACGGGAGCATCCTGACCGTAGCCGCCTCCCAGCCGGCGCCACCGGCGTTCAGAGCAGCCAGCACCTGAGACGGCGCGAGGCCGGAGACCTCCGTATAGGTCGAGAACCCGAGCCCGAGCTGCACCGGGTCGTTGTTCTCCCGGCGGCGCTTCTGCTCGGCGCGCAGCCCCTCGTAGTCCGAGAGGACCATGAGCTTGTCCATCGCGCCCTGAAGGTTGAACGAGTCGTACTGGATGCCCGCAGGCGTCGTGGTCGGCTCGTCGAACGGCTCATAGAAGTTCATGCGACGGACCTCGGCCGGGTCCTTGCCGATCCTCATCGCGAGTTGGTCTATAAGGCGCTCGATGCCGTAGGCTGCCTCCGGCCTTCCGGCTCCGCGATAGGCGTCCGTCGGGGTCTTGTTGGTAAAGACACCCGTGCATTCGAAGGTGTATGCCTCGAAGTCGTAGACGCCCGGGAACACGAATGCCCCGAAGAGCGGGATGCCCGGCGTGAAGACCTGGAGGTACGCGCCCATGTCGGCGGTCAGCTTCACCTTGAGGCCGAGGATCTTCCCCTCGGAGGTCGCCGCGAGCTGGAGGTCCTGGATCTGGTCCCGCCCGTGAATGGACGACAGGTAGCTCTCGGAACGCTCCTCAACCCACTTGACGGGTACGTTGAGCTTCCTCGCAAGCAGGATGGCGAGCGCTTCCTCCGCGTAGACGTTGAGCTTCTGGCCGAAGCCACCGCCCACGTCCGGCGCGATAACCCGCATCTTCTGCTCCGGCACGCCGCAGATCCCGGAGAGAGCGCTCTTCAGGATGTGGGGAACCTGCGAGGAAGAGTAAATGGTGAACCCGCCGTTGACCGGGTCGGGTATCGCGACGACGGCCCGGGGCTCTATCGGGGTCGGGAGCAGCCGCTGCTGGATGTAGCGACTCTCGATGACGACATCGGCCTTCGCGAACGCCGAATCCACGTCCCCGACCGGCATCGGCCACGTGTAGCACTCGTTCGTCCCGAACTGCTCGTGTACGAGCGGGGAACCCTCCTTGAGAGCCTCCTCCATGTTCGTGACGACGGGCAACTCCTCGTAGTCCACGTCTATGAGTTCTAGCGCGTCCTTCGCGATGTACCGATCATCGGCCACCACCACCGCGACACCGTCACCGAGATGATTGACCTGCTCGGCCGCGAGCGGGTAGTGATCCGGATGATTCATATCCGCCGTTACCGGCCAGGCACACGGCAGCGGAGCGGCCATCTCGCCGTTCAGATCCTTGCCCGTGTAGACCGCGTGGACACCCGGAAGCGCGAGGGCTTCGGTCGGGTCTATGTTCTTGATCTTCCCGTGAGCGATAGGGCTTCTGAGTACCGCGAAGTACAGCATCCCCGGTAGCTTGATGTTGTCGGTCCAGGTTGCTCGGCCAGTTACTAAGGCCGGATCCTCCTTGCGCGGTACGCCACCACCGACGTACTTCTGCGCTTGTTCTGTCATTCTGTTCCTTCCCCTTGTTCCTAAGCTACCGGACTGCCTTGAGTCTCGCGGGCAGCCTGCTTGACGGACTTGACGATGTTGTCGTACCCGGTGCAGCGGCACATGTTGCCCTCTAGCCCGTCGCGGATCTCCTGCTCCGTCGGATCCGGATTCTCCTTCAGAAGGCTGATCCCGGCCATGATCATCCCCGGCGTGCAGAATCCGCACTGAAGCCCGTGGTTCTCGTGAAACGCGGTCTGCATCGGATGCCACTCACCGTTCTGAGCGATCCCCTGAACCGTCGTGATCTCAGCCCCATCGGCATGCACCGCAAGGAGCGTACAGCTCTTGACCGATTCCCCGTTGAAGAGAACCGTGCAAGCCCCGCAGCTCGAAGTGTCGCAACCCGAATGCGTCCCACCTATACCGAGTGTCTCCCTCAAGTAGTGAATGAGCAAGAGACGCGGCTCCACCATATGCTCGTGTGTCGTGCCGTCTACCGTTACCTGGATCTTACGCACACATCCTCCTTTCTTTCCCTTTTCCCGTGATGCTCCCAACGCAGACGGACCATTGAAACCCATGCAGCACTCAACCCGAAAAGTCCCGAACCTACGCCGACGAATACCCGACGAGTCCGAATATCATCCGCCCTTCCCGGTTGGTCCCGAGGCTTCTTATTTGCTGGTCCCTTCCCACGCTTAGAAACATTCGCAGTGTAGCATGCACCTAATTCCGTTGCATCTTGCACCAGCTCCCCGAACCTCGATGTGCGTTCTCACCCTTTAATGAACCCCTCCGAACCCTTTTTTTGCTCGACGGGTGCGAAACGCGTAGAAACAGTTCTCATTAGCATTTGAATACATAGATGCTTAGATGCCGGGCAGGACGACGGTCAAGAGGACGCCTTTCCCCTGCAAAGGGTGCGTGTGATGCTCGGGGCGCGTCTTCTGGTCGGGCTCTCGTTCTTCGTGCAGGTTGAACAAGGCGCGAGTGGCATCGAACGAATAGACTTCGGCCATGAGCCTGGATCCGAAAGACCTCGATAGGCTGCTCGGGGTTCTCGGGGGGAGCGAGGCTCTGGATGGTTTCGCCGCCCTGATATCGCCCCTCGAAGGGTACGACCGGGAACACAACAGTGACCTGGTGAAGACGCTCCGGGTCTACTTCGAGTCCAACGCGAACGCGAGCGAGGCCGCACAGAGGCTCTACCTGCACCGAAACAGTCTGAACTACAGGCTGCTTCGGGTACAAAGTATAACGGGCCTCGATCCCGGGGCCCCGAAGACCAGGCTGGTCCTGCAACTGGGGCTGCTGCGAGAAAGAGAAAGGGACCGAACAAATGAACCTCAGTACCCGTAACAGGTTGCCGGGAACGGTGACCGACATAGTAAAAGGTGAGGCCGCCGCCAGAGTCTCCATACAGGTTGGAGACAACCACAGGGTCGCCCTCATCACCGCCGAGAGCGCCGAGGAACTCGGCCTCGAAGTCGGGAAGGAAGTAACCGCCCTGGTGAAGGCCACCGACGTCATGCTCCTCACCGACGACGGCGCATTGGCCTAGACTATCCCCGGCCCGGTGGACAGGGAGCCGCGACGTTCGCCGGGTCTTGCGTTTCTCTACGGCGCGCCGATAGGTCTTCTCGGGGGTTTGATCGGCCTCGGTGGCGCCGAGTTCCGGCTCCCGGTGCTGGTCGGGGTCTTTCGGTACGCGGCGCGGCGGGCGGTCTCGCTGAACCTCGCCATCAGCCTCATAACCATCGCCAGCGCGCTCGCGATACGCTCCGGGACACTCTCACTGGAGCCGGTGCTCTCGCTGACCCCGGCTATCCTCGCAATGATAGCGGGCTCGGTTACGTCGGCTTACGTCGGGGTCTCACTGGTACACAGAATCTCCGAGCAGTTGCTCGAACGTCTTATCTTCGTGTTGCTCATAGTCCTTGGGACGGGCCTCATAATCGAGTCGTTCCTGCCACTTCAGGCGGAGGGTCTGCTGCCGGATTCCCTTCTGGTCCGTCTCGTCGCCGGAGCCCTCTTCGGGCTTGGCATCGGTCTGGTCAGCAGCCTGCTCGGTGTGGCGGGCGGAGAACTCATTATTCCGACGCTCGTCTTTGCCTTCGGGGTGGACATCCGGGTAGCGGGGACAGCGAGCCTGGTGATCAGCCTCCCCACGGTCGCGACGGGTATCCTCCGCCACACCCGACTCGGCGGCTACTCGAACAGGGAAGATCTCACCAGGACCGTAGCTCCGATGGGCGCCGGCTCCGTCGTGGGCGCGGTGGCGGGCGGCCTCCTCGTCGGCCTCGCCCCGGCAGAGTTCCTCAAGTTGCTGCTCGGGGTGATCCTCATAATCTCCGCCGTCCGAACCTTCCGCCACGAAAAGTAAGTCGTTCGGCTCCGGTCAGTCCCGGTACTCGACCGCGCGCTTCGTCAGATACCTGACCGTCAGGATCACGGCGAAGGCGAACACGAGGACGAACAGGGAGAGGGCGACCGCAGCGTCGAGATCGCTCTGGAAGGTCGAGTAGATAGCTAGCGGGATGGTCTGGGTCACGCCCGCGAAGTTGCCGGCGAAGATGATAGTAGCTCCGAACTCACCGAGGGCGCGGGCCCAGGCCGTTATGGCTCCGGCGACCAGCGCGGGAAAAGCCAGCGGGACCGTGATCCTGAAGAACGTCCCGGACCTTCCGGCTCCGTCCACCATCGCGGCCTCCTCGATGGACCGGTCAACCTCCCCGAAGCCAATAGCAGCCTGCCTGACGTAGAACGGGACGGCGACGAAGATCTGACTCATCACTACCGCTATGGTCGTGAAGCTGAGCGTGATCCCGAAGGCGAGGTCGAGCGGTTCACCGATCAAACCCAGCCGCCCGAAGGCGAGCAATAAAGCTATCCCCGCCGCCGACGGCGGTAATACTATCGGCAGTTCGATGAGCGTGTTCAGGGCGCGAACGCCGGGGAACTTCCCGCGAGCGAGGACATACGCGGCGGGCGTCCCGAAGACGATGAGAACAGCCATCGTAGCGGCGGTCGTCTTGAGGCTGATCCACAACGCCTGCAGCGCGACCGGACTTGCCATCGCGGACCAGGATTCCTCGCTGATCGTCCAGAAGATCATGGCCGCTACGGGAACTACGATGAAACCGGCAAGAAGCCCGAGTGACCCTACCGCGAACCCGGAGGCCAGCCACTCCCGCCCCCCGAAGAACGCGCCGAAACCTCTGCGAAACTGAGCCGCCGGTCGGGTTTTCTTTCTGGCTTCGGGCATCGCTCGGATACTACCCCGCCGTCTTGCTGCTGCTAGTTGACAGGTTCGAAGCCCCACTTTTCGAGGACTTGCTGGCCCTCTTCACTCGTCACGAGGTCCACCCACCGCTGGGCCAGCGCCGCGTTCCTGGAACCGGAGAGCGCGGCTATCGGATACTCGGCCACGACCTGCAAGTCGGGGGGTATCTCGATGACCTCGACCTCCTCCCGGATGCTCGGGGTTACGTCGCTCGCATAGCCGAACGTCGCGTCAGCGTCCCCCACCACGACGCGGTTCACCGAGGCCCGCACGTCCTCCTCCCGGGATGCGATATTGTCCACCACCTCCTGCTCGAACTGCTCACCGTACTCCGGGTCGCTCGAGGCGTTGCTCAGGATTTCCTCCGCATACTCCGCCGCTGGTACGTCCTCTTGAGCCAGCACGAGCGTGAGATCGGGTTCGGCGAGGTCCGCGAAGCTCTGGATGTCTCCGGGATTGTCAGCCGGAACGATGACTACCTCGCGGTTGCGGACGAAGACTTCAGGCTTGCCGGAGATGAAGTCCCCGTCCTCGACGTTCTCCATCTGAGCCTCGTCGGCGGAGGCGAAGACGTCGGCGGGCGCGCCCTGCTCTATCTGCGCCGCGAGGGTCGAGCTGCTCGCAAAGTTGAACGTCACCTCCGCGCCGGTCTGATCCGTGAAGTCCTCTCCAAGCTCCCCGAAAGCGTCGGTCAGGGAGGCGGCCGCAAACACGGTCATCTCACCGCCCGGCTCCCCGCCACCGGAACCACCGGGGTCGGCGCTACCGGGGTCGGAACCGCCGGAGTCGGAACCACCACAGCCCGACGCGACCAGCGTAAGCACGCAGGCCAGAAGCGCGAGCCATCTCTTCGAGATCACAGCCATCAACCATCCATTCTTCTTCATCGGGTCTCTCGGGCGCTGAATACTAGACAAGCTTCGGGCCGGAGTCTTCGTGCAACCTGCACGAACAGCCTCGACGACCCCCGAGCGAAGACTTATCAGGCATCGAATGCAAACCTTTCGCAGATACTATCGAGTGTTGTTTGAGGCTTTCGGTTGGCCTGGGTGTTGCATGTGGTTTACAGTATTCGGCGAGTCCCTCGGGAAAGGGTCCATGTATGCATACAGCGCAAAGAGAGGAGGCTACTCGGTAAGCTCGGGCATTACGTTCGCGATCAGGGCAGTCCCGGTCATTCGAGAATATCTGCGTGCGGGGCTGAAGGGATCATATAAACTAGGCAAAGGAGCCAGGGGTGGACACCTCTAAAATGTATGAGTTTCCGATCAAGGAATTCTTCAAGCAGCCGAGGTCGCTGTTCGGGGCCGGGGCGCACGAGTCGGCCGGTCCGGAGGCGGCTGCGATGGGCCTCAAGCACGTTTTGTTCGTGACGAGCGGTCTTCGCGGGACGGGTATCATAGACAACTGCAAGAGGAACTTCGAGGATGCGGGCGTCTCGGTTACGGTCTACGACAAGGTCGAGTCGAACCCGAAAGACTACAACGTCATGGACGCATACAAGGCTTTCAGTGAAGGCCAGTGTGATGGGTTCGTCTCCATCGGCGGTGGTTCTTCGCATGATGCGACGAAGGGGGCGAGGGTCGTGGCGGCCCACGACGGTCGGAACGTCAACGAGTTTCAGGAAGTAAACGCCTCGGAGAAACTCGACAACCCGGCGCATATCGCGATCAACACGACGGTCGGGACGGGTTCGGAGACGACTCCGGCCTACATCATAACGGACGTGACCTCGCCGAACGCGCCGCACAAGTGGGTCGGCTTCGAACGGGCGGCGATAACGACGCTTGCGATCAACGACCCGGTCCTCTGCATGACGCAGCCCCCGGCCTACGTCGCCTTCACGGGCTTCGACACGATGGCCCACGCTTCGGAGTGCTACGTCGGGCGAGTGCAGCATCCCTCGACGACGCCCATAGCCCTGAGCGCGGTGAAGATGGTCTCCGAGAGCCTGCGCGAGGCTACATACAACCCGCACAACTACGCGGCGATGGAAAAGATGGTCTGGGCGCAGTACATCGCGGCTCAGGCGTTCAGCACGGGTCTCCTGGGCATCCTGCATTCGCTCTCGCACGCGGTCTGCGCCTACTACGACATCCATCACGGTCTGAACAACGGCATCGGTCTTCCGAGGGTGTGGACGTACAACCAGCCAGCCGCGCCGGAGAAGTACGCGGACATCGCGGGCGCGATGGGCGTTGATACTCGCAACATGACGGTCCCGCAGGCGGCGGACGCGGCCATCGAAGAGGTCATTCGCCTCGTCAAGGACTGCGGTTGCCCGGAGAACTTCGCAAGCGTCGTCGAGTACCCGAAGACCCGCATGGGCATGGGTCACTACGAGAACAAGACGACCGGGTCCATACAGTCCGACGACGCAGAGCTGCAGAAGATGGCAAAGCACATGATGGGCGACCTGTGTACACCGGGGAACCCGCGCACCCTCACCGTCGAGGACGCGAAGGAGATCCTCCGCGACTGCATGTACGACCCGATGGAGGTCAAGACGGGCAACGGCTACCGCCAGAACATCTGGGGTTCCGACCCGCAGAAGGGTCGCATGGCCTTCGCCGGAGCCGATCCGCAGCACTAGTATTCGAAGCCGCCTGAAGCAACACGAGGCGGCCTTCGCGCCCGTCTTTCGGAATCTACGTGATCTCGGAAGGCGGGCGCGGCTTTTTGTTTGATCTTCGTCTGATTTCCGAGACTTTGTTCTTTTACATACTTTGAATATGGGACGGTACTATAAAGGAACGCGGGAAAGAAAGCATCCAGAGAGCATCGAGATCCTCTACGGGACAGGAGCAATGATGACCACCGCCGAACAGAAGCCGTCGTTCGCCAGCATAGAAGACACGAAAGAGAAACTCGCGGGCCAGGACTACTTCTGCGACCGGAGGCTCGCGACGGTGGTCTACCTCGCCACCCGGCTCCAGAAGCCGGTGCTGGTCGAAGGCCCGGCGGGAGTCGGCAAGACCGAGCTTGCGAAGGCACTCTCCCAGTCGCTCGAGAGGCCGCTGATCCGGCTCCAGTGTTACGAAGGGCTGGACGAAGCTAAGGCCCTCTACGAATGGGAATACTCTAAGCAACTCCTGTATACGCAGGTTCTCCGGGAGAAGATCGGGGAATTCCTCGGCGACACGAAGGATCTCCGCGAAGCCTCCGACAAGCTCCGCTCACAGGAGGACATCTTCTTCTCCGAGAGCTTCCTCGTCGAGAGGCCGGTACTTCAGGCCATCAACTCCGAGACGCCGCCCGTGTTGCTCATAGACGAGATAGACCGGGCCGACGAGGAG
>JBPCNU010000122.1:0-3816 GCA_051000975.1 Rubrobacter sp. | reverse complement strand
TTATTCCGCGCCGCTGACCTGTATCCAAACTCACTACTTTCACCCTCCATAGGTAGCTTGCTTCTCGAACAGGGAGAGGTATAGCAAGAAGGACCCGGACTATTGTTTCAGCCCGGTTAACACAAGTCTAAAACCGGATCAAATGCTCGTTAAAGGCAGGTGACCGGAAGTCTCCGCGAGTCGTCCGGCCAGAGTGACGCTCCGCTAAGAAGAGACCTTCTTTCCGTTCTTATCGTAGGTGTACCAGCCCTTGCCGGTCTTGCGTCCGAGGTCGCCGCGCTCGTAGCGTTCTACGATGCTCTGCCTCGGCTTGTCCTTCTCTTCACCGGACTGCTCGTACTTCACCATTCGCACGTAGTAGCCGATGTCGATGCCGGTCAGGTCCATCAACTCGAACGGACCCATCGGATGCCCGAGAGCGGTTCGACACGCCGTATCAATGTCTTCAAACGATGCGACGTCATTCTCGTAGAGAGATATCGCCTCGTTTGCCAGAGCGTGAAGGATGCGGTTCGCTACGAAACCGGATATCTCCTTGTTCAGGAGGACCGGGGCCTTGTTTATGCGCTCCGTCAGGGCGACCGTAGTCTCTACGGTCGCATCGGAGGTCTCGGGGTTACGCACGACCTCGACGCATTTCATCACGAGCGCGGGGTTGAAGAAGTGCATGTTGCAGACGCGGTCGGGTCGGCTCGTCGCGTCGGCGACGCGGCTGCTCTCGATCGTCGAGGAGTTCGTCGCCAGGATGGTGTGATCCGGGGTGAACTCGTCCAGTTTCCTGAAGAGGTCGCGCTTGATGTCGAGCTTCTCGACCGCCGCTTCTATAACGAAGTCTGCGTCTCTGGCTGCTGAGTCGAGGTCGGTCGTGAAGCTCAGCCGGGCGAGAGCCTCGTCGGCTTCGGCGCGGGTCATGCGTTCCTTCTCGACGTTCCGGTCCATGCGTCCGGCGAGTTGCTCTTTAGCCTTGTCGAGCATCTCGTCTGCGATGTCCTGCACGGCAACGTTGTATCCGGCGATGGCGGCGACCATCCCGATCTGCGACCCCATCGCGCCCGCCCCGACGACGAGTATCTTCCTTACGTTCTCTATGTTCGGCTCGGCCATAAAATCTTTACCCTCCCGTTTACCATTCTGCGGTGTTCTACGGTATGAAAAAACCCGGCGATCTCTCACCGGGCAGTCTACAGCAGGGATGAAGTCGTCTCCGGTCAGCCCGGAAGCAGGCTCCGGCCCATGAGCAAGGTGTCGGCCTGTTTCGCGGCCTTTCGACCATCGGCGATGGCCGTGACGATAAGGTCCGCCCCGAGCCGCGCGTCCCCGCAGACGAAGACACCGTGGTGTTCGGTGGCGAAGCCATCCACCGTCTCTATGCCGCCGCGCCTCCCGAAGCCGAGATCGAGGTCTTCGATAAGGTAATCCCTGACCGGCCCGGTGAAACCGATGGCGAGCAGGACCAGCTCCGCCTCGATCTCGAACTCAGTTCCCGGCTTCGGGGTCGTCTTGCCGTCCGGGCTCCGCTCCGTCTCGGCGGCGATGATCCTCTCTACCTTCCCGCCCTCGCCTTCGAGCCGGATCACCCCGATGGAGAAGTCGCGTTCTCCGCCTTCTTCCAGAGACGGGTACTCCTTGAGGACGAAAGGAACCTCCGGCCAGGAGAGCGGGTCGCGCTCCGTCGGTGGCTTGGGGCCGTGGGTCATCACCTTCACCGAGGTGCAGCCCTCGCGGTGGGAGTTGCCGAGGCAGTCCGCGCTCGTATCGCCGCCACCGAGGATGACGACGTTCTTGCCAGCCGCTGATATCTCCTTGCCGTAGACCGGAAGCCCGGAGACGCGGCGGTTCTGCTGCGTCAGGTACTCCATCGCGTAGTGGACGCCTTCGAGGTCGCGGCCCGGAACGTCGAGGTTTCGCCCCTGAAGCGCACCGACCGCCAGGATCACAGCATCGTATTCGCCGCGAAGCTCGTCCATCGTTGGGTCTTCACCGACGTTCACCCCGGTACGGAACTCGATGCCTTCCTCGCCCATGATCCCGACCCTGCGGCTGACCATCCACTTCTCCAGCTTGTAGTCCGGGATGCCGTATCGCAGGAGGCCGCCTATCTCGTCAGACTTCTCGTAAACCGTCACGTAATGGCCGGCCCAGTTCAACTGCTGCGCCGCCGCAAGGCCCGCCGGACCGCTCCCGACGACCGCGACGCGCTTGCCCGTGCGGAGTTCGCCCGGCGGAGGTTTCGGGACGACCCAGCCCTCGTCGAAGGCCCGCTCGATGATGTTCAGCTCGACTTCCTTGATCGTCACGGGGTCGCTGTTGATCGTCAGCACGCATGCGTCCTCACACGGCGCGGGGCAGAGCATCCCCGTGAACTCCGGGAAGTTGTTCGTTGAGTGCAGCCGGTCTATCGCTCGCCGCCACTGCCCCCGGTAGACCAAGTCGTTCCAGTCGGGGATCAGGTTTCCGAGCGGGCAACCCGTGTTGCAGAACGGGATGCCGCAGTCCATGCACCGCGAAGCCTGACCGCGAAGCTCGTCTTCGGACATGTGGTCGTGGATGTGCCGGTAGTCGCCGACGCGCTCGCGCACGTCCCGGTCGGGGGCGGGCTTCCTGCCGAGCTTGATAAACGCCTTCGGGTCGCCCATTATCCAACCACCTCCATCTGGGACTGTTCCTGCTCCTCCAGCACGCGCTTCAGGTCGTTCGGCATCACCTTCACGAACTTCGGCAGGTACGCCCCCCAGTTGTCCAAGATGCGCCCCGCCGCCTCGCTCCCCGTCCACTCGGCGTGAGATGAGATCATCTCCCGAAGAACTTCCGTGTCCTCCTCCGATTCCACGCTCTCGAGCCCGACCATCTCAAGGTTGCAGAGGTCTTCGAACTCGCCGGACTCGTCAAGGATGAACGAGATACCGCCGCTCATGCCGGCGGCGAAGTTCCGCCCCGTCGGCCCGAGCACGACGACCACTCCACCCGTCATGTACTCGCAGCCGTGATCCCCGACCCCTTCCACGACCGTTCTCGCCCCGGAGTTCCTGACCGCGAAACGCTCCCCGGCGTAGCCCCGGAAGTACGCCTCGCCCGCCGTCGCACCGTACAGCGCAACGTTCCCCACGACGATGCCCTGCTCCGGGTCGTAACCCACGTTTTCGTCCGGGAAGATCGCAAGCCTGCCGCCCGAAAGCCCCTTTCCGACGTAATCGTTCGTCGTACCTTTCAGGGTGATGGTCGTCCCGCGAGCCGTCCACGACCCGAACGATTGCCCGCCGATGCCTTCGAGTTCCAGGCGGAGCGCGCCGTCGGCCAGACCCTCCTGACCGTGAAGCCGCGCAACCTCTCCGGCGAGCATTCCTCCTACCGTGCGGTTGATATTCCTGACAGGCATCTTTATGTGTACTCTCCCACCAGCTTCGAGCGCGGGGCCGGCCTTTGAGATCAACTCCACGTCCAGCGCCTTGTCCAGGTTGTGGTTCTGCTCCATGACGTGATGCAGGGCTACTTCTTCCCTGACCTCCGGACGATAGAAGACCGGCGAGAGGTCGAGGTACTTCGCCTTCCAGTGGGCCGACGTATCCTTCTGCAAGAGCATGTCCGAGCGACCGACCATCTCTGTGACGGTGCGGAAGCCCATCTTCGCCATATACTCGCGGATCTCCTCGGCGATGAAGAAGAAGTAGTTTATGACGTGTTCCGGCGTTCCGGTGAACCGCTTGCGAAGCTCGGGGTCCTGTGTCGCGATGCCGACCGGACACGTGTTCAGGTGGCAGACGCGCATCATGATGCAGCCCGTCGCGACGAGCGGGGCCGTCGAGAACGCGAACTCCT
>JBPCNU010000121.1:0-9600 GCA_051000975.1 Rubrobacter sp. | reverse complement strand
GTACAGGAGTTTGAGGTGCTCATCGGTCTTGCGCGGCAGAACCTCCCGCCGTCCCTCGGTCCACCAGGAGATTTCCGGCGAACCATCCTCCGGGCCGACGATGAGGTTCATCTCCCATTCCACGCGCAGGGCATCCATTTCGAACGTCCCCGGTAGCGCGCTCAGGGGCCCGAGCGTGAACGAATCGTCCCGCTGGAAACCAAAGAGACCCTCGAAGAGCCCACTTCGGCCCCCGCCCGCCGGAGCTCGCTCGTAGCGGGCGCGCAGGGAGAGGAGCTGCTCGTCGGAATAGATAGCGAGCCCGTCGCGGGTCGGGCGTCGCGGGTCGTGGCCGCCGCTCCTGAGTATCCCGGCGAAGGACCGGTACGAACGGAGGCTCCTCACGAGCCAGAGCATGAAGCCCCCGGCGGCGAAAGCCACGCTCGCGAACAAGGTCAGGTAGAACGCTTCATCGGGGGGTGTAATCCCCTGACCCGCCACCGAACGCTCGCCGAAGACGTTGTAGAAGAGGATGACGGTCGTTATGGCGGCGACGAAGATGATGAAGCCCAGCACCGCGAAGGCCAGAAATTTCTTCACCGGTGAGGCGCACGAGGATGCAAGCCCCTCCCAGGCGATACGCTGTTCGTCCAGCTCGAAGGTTTTGTCCCGGAGGCTCTCCATAGAAACAGCATTATACTAGTATGCACCGGCTGATTTTGGGTTCGGTATCACGGCTTACCCGATTGCTTGCTTCAGAGTGTGCCGGGTTTGTGTTAAAAGTACCCACATGAAAGTATACCGGGCCGGACAGCTAGACCGCGAAGATCAAAACCCCCTCGGCAAGCCCTCTCGCAGACGAGGTACGGGCCGGTTCAAGCGGCGTCGGGTGGGTGTGATCGCGCTGATCGTCCTCTTCGTCTTGCTCATCGTCCTGGCCTGGCCTTTCGGCTCTCAGCGGGTCGTTCTGCTCGGCAGTGACGCTCGCGCCGACGAGGCGTCGAGGGCGGACACGATAGTCGTCGCGAAGGGCGGCGGCGGAATGCTGGCCGTCCCGAGGGATACTCTCGTCGACATCCCGGAGGTAGGAGAAGACAAGGTCAACGCCTCCTTCGCGAGCGGCGGCCCGGAGCTCACCGTCGAGACCGTCGAGGGGCTTACGGATCGGCGCATAAACAACTACATCGTCATAGACTTCGGCGGCGTCGAGGAGATAGTCGACTCTCTAGGCGGCATAACCCTGAACGTCGAGGAGCCGATAGAACTCGGTGACGAGGAAGGGACGATCTCCATCCCCACCGGGGAACAGACCCTGGATGGCCGCGAAGCCCTCGCCTTCGTGCGCTACCGGGGAACCCCGACCGCCGACATCGGGCGCATTGGACGCCAGCAGCAGTTCCTTCAGGCGCTTGCCAGCGAGGCCGTCTCGCTCGGAAAGCTCCCCCGCCTCCCGGCCACGACCCTCGCCATCTGGCGCAACATAGACACGAACATGAACCCCATCGAGACGGGCTTCTTCGCCGTCAGGGTGGGGCTGCAGGGCATCGGGGAGGTCGCCATCTACCCCGGCGTCCCGCAGTACATAGACGGCATCTCGTACTGGGTGCCGGACGAGAACGCCGGGCCGCAGGCGGTGGAGGAGACAATAGGTTGATGTTTTCTTAGGCGGCCTCGGCTTCTTCTTTCGCGAGCCTCGATTGTTCTTCGATCATGCGCTCGAGCCACGTCAGGCCTTCGGGCTGGCTCTCTTCGAGGGTCTTTTCAGCGTTGACGTACCAGTTGAGGGCTTCGCGGTGCTGGCCGAGGCGGCGGCTGAGTTCGCCGATCAGGTACGTCGTCACGGAGAGGTTCCTGTCGGAGAGGTCGTCTGCGTCTAGGGCGCGGATGTAGTGCCTTATGGCGCGGGTCTGAAACGCGCTCTCGAAGGGTTTCTCGTTCTCCTTGCGACAGACCCACGAGCCGCGCAGGCAGAGTTCCCCGAGTTCGCGGGCCGGGAGTCCGCGTCCCTTGCCGCTCACCTCGGCGGCGTGAAACGGGAACCACGGCGGGTCGCTCGCCCGAAAGACTTTCAGAAGACCATCTTCGGAGATGCGTTCTTCGATATCGTGGCGGGTCACCGGGGAGAAGTCAAGGTCGGAGAAGGACTCGCGGGCTGCGAAGAGGCATTCGGGGCAGACGGTGATCTCGGATCGCATCCGGCGCGCTCCATCAACGGCCCGGCCTCTGAAGTGCGGGCAGAGGTCGGATCCTCTGCCGACCGTTACCCCTAGCCGGACGACGTTCGCCGTGAAGAAATGGTCGCAGACCGGACAACGAACCGGCTGCCTGACCCTACCCATCGCGCCCTCCACTATGGTCGCTGTAACGGCTGAAAACCGAAGATTTCAAAGTAAGGCGAGTCTAACACGCCGGTCTGCGGCCCCCGGTTTGCGGCCCTTATATACTCTCCGGCATGGAAGAGAGAACCAGGAAGACAGAGGCTGAAGTCGCGCTGGAGCTAATGAGGGTTGTTCTGGATCAGGCCGGGAGCCGCCGCCTCTCTCCGACCCGGACCCTCGCCCTCTACCACCTCTGCCGCGAGGCCGTTGCCTTCGAGCCGGAAGGCTCCATAAGCGCCGAATACCTGGAAGAGCGTCTGCGCGAGCTTTTGCAATAGCCGGAGCGGGAACCTCCGCAGGGCGAGATACGCATTTGCGCTGCAGCCCTCCAATCAATATCATTGCGATCTAGTAAATGCAGGTGGTGGTAAGCGGAGTAATGGTTCGGTCGCCCAGGTTTCGGGTGGTGGCTGACATCTATCTTTGGTTCGGGGGGTTTTATGAAGAAGTTGGGGATGGCGTTTTCTCTGGCGGCGGCTCTCGCGCTGACGGCGGGCTGCGGTGGCGGTTCGGGTGATTCCGGCGGTGGCGGTGGTGGCGGCGAAGACACGGGCGGCTCTGGCGGCGGTGGTGGGGCGGATCAGCAAGCAGCCCTCGTGCTCGATGTCGGCGGCCTCGGAGACCAGAGCTTCAACGACTCGGCGTTCGCCGGGCTTCAGCGGGCGAACGAGGAGTTCGGCACGGGCGAGGAGTATCTGGAGTCCGGCGGCGAGACCGACTACGTCAACAACCTCGTGCAGTTCTCGGACAACCAGTTCAACCCCGTCTTCGCGGTCGGCTTCCTCATGACCGAGGCCGTGACACAGACAGCGCCGCAGTACCCGGACACCAACTACGCCATCGTGGACTCCGTCGTTGAAGGGCAGCCGAACGTGGCAAGCCTCGTCTTCCGGGAGCAGGAGGGCAGCTACCTCGCGGGTGTGGCCGCTGGTCTGATGACGCAGGAGGACACCGAGTACACCTCTTCGGACGAGAACGTCGTCGGGTTCCTCGGTGGGCAGGAGTCTCCGCTCATCGCCAAGTTCGAGGCCGGGTACACCGCCGGGGTCGAGTCGGTCTGCGAGGACTGCGAGGTTCTCGTGCAGTACGCCGGGACGACGCCGGACGCCTTCAACGACCCGGCGCGCGGGTCCGAGATCGCCCGTCAGCAGAACGGCCAGGGCGCGGACATCATCTACCACGCCTCCGGTGCCACGGGCGCGGGCCTCTTCGACGTGGCGCAGGAAGAGAGCTTCTTCGCCATCGGCGTCGACGCCGATCAGGCCCCGCTCTTCCCGGATGCTCCGATCCTCACGAGCGTCGTCAAGCGCGTGGACAACGCCGTCTACCAGACCATCGAACAGTCCCGGAACGATGAGTTCCCCGGCGGTGAGGTCGTCGAGTTCGGTCTCGAAGACGGTGGCCTGAGCCTCGCTGAGTTCGGCGAGTTCGACGGCGACGTTCCGCAGCCCGTCAAGGACCAGATAGACGAGGCCCGTCAGGGCATCATCGACGGTGAGATCGAGGTTCCAACGGAGCCGGGTCAGTAAGGTTTCTCTGGCTTGACGCAGGGACCAGGTACAGGACGAACCGGGGTCAGGGATGCGGCCCCGGTCGTCCTCGAAATGCGCGGCGTAACGAAGACTTTCGGCTCCGTCCGGGCGAACGACGACATCTCGCTTACCCTCGAAAAAGGCGAAATACTCGGCCTGCTGGGGGAGAATGGGGCGGGGAAATCCACCCTGATGAAGATCCTCTACGGTCTCTACACCCCGGACTCCGGCATTATCTTCATAGACGGCGAGGAAGTCCGCATCAAAGACCCGAAGGACGCCGTCTCTCGCGGGGTCGGGATGGTCCACCAGCACTTTACCCTGATCCCCCGCCTCACAGTCGCGGAGAACATCGTCCTCGGCGCGGAGCCGAAAAGGGGCGGACGCCTCGACATGCGAAGGGCGTTCTCTGACACCGAGGCCCTCTGCGAGAAGTACGGTCTGCGCGTCGACCCGAAGGCGCGGGTCTCGGACCTCTCGGTCGGGGTTCAGCAGCGGGTCGAGATCCTGAAAGCCCTCTACCGGGATGCTCGTATTCTCGTTCTCGACGAGCCGACCGCCGTGCTTACGCCCCAGGAGACGGACGACCTCTTCACCGTGCTGAAGGAACTCGTTGAAGACGGGCTTTCCATCATCCTCATAACGCACAAGCTCGACGAGTTGCTCGGCGTCTCGGACGAGATAACGATCATCCGCGACGGCAGGGTGGTCGAGACGGTCGAGGCCGCCACCACGAACGAGAGAGACCTCGCGAAGCTGATGGTCGGGCGTGAGGTGCTGCTGCGCGTCGAGAAGAAGCCGGTAGCTACCGGGGACGTGCGACTCTCCGCTTCTGACCTCGTCGTAAAGGGCGTAACGGGAGCCGAGGCGGTGCGCGGCGTGAGCCTGGAGGTGCGGGCCGGGGAGATCCTCGGCATCGCGGGCGTTGACGGCAACGGCCAGACCGAACTCGCCGAAGCCCTCGCCGGCACGCGCCGGGTGGAGTCTGGTGTCGTGATGCTTGACGGTGAGGATGTTACAAAGGCCACGTCAGACCGCAGACGCAGGCGCGGCCTCGCCTACGTACCGGAGGACCGGGGCAGCAAGGGGCTCGTACAGGACTTCTCCCTCGCCGAGAACAACGCCCTCAAGACATATCAGGAGGCACCGTTCTCCTCGCGGTTCGGCTGGATCTTCCCGAAGGTGATGCGCAGGAAGGCGGAGGAGAACCTGAAGGCCTACGACGTTCGTCCACCGGACCCGGACGCTCGGGCGGGCGCGCTCTCGGGCGGAAACCAGCAGAAAGCTATTCTGGCGAGGGAGTTCTCCGGCGACCCGAACGTCATCATCGCCTCTCAGCCGACGCGCGGCGTTGACGTCGGGGCCATAGAGTTCATCCACGCGCAGTTGCTCAGGCAGCGCGAAGAAGGCAAGGCGGTGTTGCTCATAAGCCTCGAACTGGAGGAGGTGCGTTCGCTTTCGGACAGGATCATCGTCCTCTACGAAGGGCGCATCTCGGGCGAGGTCGGGCCGGAAGCGACCGACGAACAACTCGGCCTGCTGATGGCCGGGCGAGAAACGGGGGCCTAGAAAAGTGCGAAGGATACTCCGGGACGCGGGGGGGGCGCTGCTCTTCCCGCTCATCGCCATCTTCCTGGCCTTCGTTATCGGGGCGGTGCTCGTGCTGGCGAGCGGGAACAACCCGGTAACGGCCTACGTCGCGCTGGCTCAGGGGGCGGTCGGAAGCCCGGTTGCGATCGGACGGACGCTCCTGAACGCGACGCCGCTCATCTTCACGGGTCTTGCCGTCGCCGTAGCGTTCCGGGCCGGGTTGTTCAACATCGGAGGCGAAGGACAAGTCTACATCGGGGCCATAACGGGGGCCATCGTGGCGGTATACCTGACCACGCTCGGCCCGGTTGCGATACCGCTGGTGCTGATCTCCTGCCTCATCACGGGCTTCATGTGGGGCGCGATTCCGGGCTTTCTGAAGGCGAGGTTCGGGGCGCACGAGGTCATTACGACCATCATGCTCAACTTCATCGCCATCAACCTCGCGACTTACCTCGCGCTCGGGCCGTTCCGCTCGGAGGAGATAGTCCCCGGTACCCAGACCATCGAGGCGGTCATGCGCCTCCCGCTCGTGGGCTTCGGCCTGAGCCGGGTCCACTACGGCCTCTTCGTCGGGTTGCTTGCCGCGCTCGCGGTCTACCTGCTCCTCTGGCGCACGAAGCTCGGCTTCCGCATCCGGGCCGTCGGCCTCTCTCCGGGGGCGGCGAGCTACGCCGGGATGGGCATCGGACGGAATACCGTTCTCGCCCTCGCGATAGGCGGGGCGATGGCGGGGCTTGGCGGCGGTGCGGAGGTTCTGGGGGTCTACGGGAAGGTCTCGATACCTTTCGTCGCCAACCTCGGCTTCAACGGCATCGGGGTGGCGCTGCTCGGGCGCAATCACCCGGTCGGGGTGGTGCTCGGCGCGCTGCTCTTCGGGGGGCTTGCGTCGGGGGCGCAGCAGATGCAGTTCGACACCGACGTGCCGCTCGACCTGGCGGATGTGCTGCTCGCGGTGATACTGCTGCTCGTCACAGCGACGAAGCTGGTGGAGTTCATCATCGGTAAGCGGGCCCGCTCCCTGGCAACCGTGACGCGGCTCGACGAGGGAGTGTCGTAGATGGAGGAGCTGCTCGCAAGCACCATCAGGAACGCCACGCCGCTTATCTTCGCCGCGCTCGGGGGGATGTTCTCCGAGCGGAGCGGGGTCGTCAACATCGGCCTCGAAGGGTTGATGTTGATCAGCGCGTTCGCCGGGGTCGTCGGGGCGTTCTACTCCGGGAGCGCGGTCGTCGGCCTCTTCACGGCGATGGGCGCGGGGCTGCTCTTTGCCCTGATCCACGCAGTCATGACGATCACGTTCGAGGCCGACCAGATCATCTCCGGCACGGCCATCAACCTTCTGGCTCTGGGCGGGACGGGCTTTCTGATGGTGGAGTTCTTCGGCTCTGGCGGCACGTCGCCGCGAGTCCAGGGCTTCGACGCGGTGACGATTCCGGGCCTGTCGGCCATCCCCGTGATCGGCCCGGCCCTCTTCGATCAGAGCCTCCTCGTGTACTTGATGTACGCTCTCGTCCCGCTGACTTTCTTCCTGCTCTTCAAGACACCGTTCGGCCTGAGGCTGCGTGGCACAGGAGAGGTGCCGGAGGCGGTGGATACAGCCGGGGTGAGCGTCTTCAGGATGCGCTACTTCGGGGTCGCGCTCTCGGGGCTGCTCGCCGCGCTCGGCGGGGCCTACCTCTCAATGGGCCTGCTCTCGGCGTTTACGGAGGGCATGACGAACGGACGCGGCTTCATCGCGCTGGCGGCTCTCATCTTCGGTCGGTGGCACCCCGTCGGGGCCGCCGGAGCCGCGCTACTCTTCGGGTTCGCTCAGGCGTTCACCTTTCAGGCCCCTCAGGACGTGATCCCCTTAGAGTTCCTGAATATGCTCCCTTACATCCTCACCATCGTCGTTCTCGCAGGCTTCGGCGGACGAGCCATCGCCCCCGCCGCCATCGGTAAACCGTACCGCAAGGAGTAGCCGGTCGAATTATGAGGAACATCCTGAGAAGCATCACGTCGCAGTACCGGAGTCGCTATCTGGCATCAGAAGAGATCAGGCAATTGAGTCCAACGGTACGCCCTAGCGACCGAACAATCGCCTGAAGAAGCCACCGCGCTGCGGCTCTTCGAGAACAGGGGCGGTTCTGGCGACTTGCATGGCGAGCAGCGCGCTCAAGGATTCTATTTTCAACAGCCGGAATTCCATACCGCCTTCAAGGTCTTCGGGGGGTGGGCTGAGGGCGACGTAGCGTACATCTTCGGGTTGAGCACCGAGCATAGAGAGAAGGTCCTCGGGTGGTATCTCTGCCGGGAACCAGTCCTCTAAGATTCCCGTAAGCGAGCCGAGAAATTCGCTCGCCTCGGCGGTCGAGTCGAAGAGTGGTACGGCCCGCTCACCCTGGATAACGATGACGAGCGTCTCGATGTAGCCGTCCGGAGCACCGACGAGCACGACGTGTGTCGCCGCGTATCCGGTTTCGTCCGTTCCCTGCACGATGCTAGGTTAGCAGGAGTGCGAAGAGTGCGGACGATGCGATCCGAGCATCGCCCGCAAAAAGGACTTTCGGGGCGGCTAGCTTGTTCCGTTCTCGGAGGGCTGGTCCGGGGTCGCGATGCCGATAGCCGGGCCTCCCGGCGTCTCTATGACGTTGATGGTCGCGCCGTCGAGGGCTTCGCTGACGGGCGCGGCTATATGCAGGAGGCTCTCGCCATTCTGCTCTATGACCTGGTCGCTGGCCTGCGGTTCCCCGGCGGCGATGCCGACCTGGGTCTGTCCGGTCTGCTCGTCCGTTACCGGGTCGAGGCGAAGCACCGTTCCTTCCGGGTGTTCGACGTTCTGGAACAGTTCTTTCGCATCAGGGGTTACTTCGATCATGCGTTCTCCTTCGTTCGCTTGCGGCTCTCTCTGGAGACTGCCACGTCGTTTTCAAAGCTTGTACTTTCGACGCTCCCGTGAACGCACCATAAACTCGCCGCTGTTAAACTCAGACCCCGATCACGACCCGGAGGGCAGGAACAGGTGAGCGCGAAGACCGAGTACGGAATAAAACAGGTCGGGGCACGGTACTTCCCCGTTATCGTGGACAAAGAGGCCGGTGGACACTACGAGATCAACAACCCGATGACCGGAACCTCTCTAAGCTACAACAACCCGAAGGCCGCCGAAGACTACATCGCGCGAGCAGAGAAAACCCAGCCGAAAGACCCTTTCAAGGACTAGCCTCTTCCGAGGGTCGCCAGACGCTCTTTCAGATCCGAGGCTTCGGCGCCGAGGTTCTCGACGACCCGGACGGCGCGACCGTTCTCCAGGCGCAGCACACCAAGAAGGACGTGTTCGGCCCGAATCTCATTGCTTCGGAGTTCGTAAGCGACCTTCAACGCTTCTTCCAGAGCCTTCTTTGCAAGCGGCGAGAACGAGATCCGACGACTGCCCGAAACCTCGGGTCGAAGGTTCCCCCCGGCTTGATCCCTGACCTCCTCGTAGTCTATGCCGATCGAGGCGAGCGAATCGGCGAACATACGCCCCAACTCCCCCCGAACGTCCTTCGCACGGAAGCCCATCTCCCCGGCGATGCTCGACACCCCCTCGTCCGAGACGAGTACCCCGAGAAGTAGATCCTCATCGCCGACCGAATCGTGACCAAGCCTGCTCGCTTCTTCCAGCGAAGCCACCACAGCCTGCCTCGCACCGACCGTAAAACGACTCGTCAACCTTGAAAGTAGCTCGCCGATCACGCCGAACCATCCCAGATCCTCTTCGCGTGCTTTTTGTGAACCGCCTGCTTACTCACACCAAGCACCTCCGAAATTTCCGCCCACGTCCACCCCGCTGCATACGCCCGCTCCACATGAGCCGTCTCTAGCCCTTCCAGCAACCGCCTGAGCGCGACCACCGCATCCAATCCCTCCCGAGGCCCGAGCGGCTCGTGCATCCGATTCATCCCTTTGTCATCCATGCGTCAATTTTAGTTGACAGAAAGATGCGTGTCAACTATCGTTGACGGAAACCTTCCTAGGGTCTCTCCAGAGGTAGGCGATCAAGGCGGTCAGGGCTATCGCGGCGATGAGGCGGATGACGAGGAGCGGCAGGACGTTTATACCGAGTGGGATAAAGATGAGCGTGTCCTCGACAACAG
>JBPCNU010000120.1:0-6427 GCA_051000975.1 Rubrobacter sp. | reverse complement strand
GACGGTGAGTTGCCGGTCCCCGGTTCGCCCAGGGTCGTCTTCACCCCCGGCCACACCCTTGGACACTGCGCCCTGCATCTGCCGGAGAGAGACTGTCTGATCGCCGGTGACGCAGTCGTGATGCTCGACCCGTACACCGCAAAAGCCGGTCCCCGTATCGTGGCCCGCGCAGCTACGGCGGACAGCGAGCGGGCGCTAACTTCCCTCGACGCTATCGCCCGGACGGAGGCCCAGACCATCCTGACGGGTCACGGAGGACCCTGGAGATACGGAGCGGGGGCGGCAGTCGCGGAAGCCCGCAGAAATGGCGTCCTGTAACCTGGACCTGTCCCGTTTGCGACCCCAAAATGGTCAGGCATGAGAGCTTTGGGAGAAGTCGCACGATGCAGGATAACCGTGAGCTAGACAGCGACGTCTTCCTCGACCGGGCAACGGTTTCGTAGCGGGGGTCGAGCACTCGGCGGAAAACCACCAACCACCCACCCGGGAACTATGAACGTACCAGCAACTACCGTGAGTGGCCGTACGATACAGCCGATTTCAAAAGGAACAGGGCCTCATAGCGAGGGCAGAGGCCTCTGTTACGAGGCCCTGAACGAAGCTGACGAAGTGGTTCTGTACTACCGGGGGTCGTCGTCCACCAGCGTCTGTCCGAGGTTCAGAATCGTCGGTGCCCAGAGCCCGACGAAGATCCCGAGTTCTTTTCTACCGCTCTGGTAGATCGCGATAGAAATCAGGATCGAAGCGATGGTTGCCCCGATGTATACCGCTTTGCCGTTGTCCATACGTTTGCCTCCTCTGTTGCCTACCCTGTGAGCTTACCCGCGCCCCTAGTCTGTAAACTATGTAGGAGACGGATTGTGATCCTGCTTACCGGGAAGCCTTTTGAGGGTTGGAGGGAGAGATATGTTCCGAAGCGATGGTGCGGGCGGCATGGGCCGCGAGTTGGACCGGAGGCTCGCGAGGCCGGACGTAGGCGGGCGTTCGACCGTGTACGGCCTCAAAGGGGCGGTCGCCTGCGAGCATCCGCAGGCCGCGCTCGCCGGGATACGCGCCCTGGATGCGGGTGGAACCGCCGCCGATGCCTGCGTGGCGATGGCCGCCTGTCTGGCCGTCCTGGCCCCCATGACGACCGGGATGGGCGGTGACGCCTTACTGCTCTACTACGACGCCAAAACGCGCCAGGTAATCGGTATGGACGGCTCCGGGCGCGCCCCAAAGGCCGCAGACCCCGAGAAGCTCCGCGACCGGGGACTCAGGGAGATGCCCGAACGCGGAGGCCTCTCCGTAACCGTGCCGGGGGCCGTCAGGCTCTGGGAAGACGCCGCGCAGAAATTCGGAGAGCTCCCGCTCTCAGAGCTTCTGGAGCCGGCCAGGCGCTACGCGGAAGAGGGCTTCCCGGTAACGGAGGTCGTCGCCCGCTACTGGTCGGTCGCGGTCGAGCTCCTCGGGCGGAACGAGGCGGCGGCGCGGGCCTTCCTTCCGGGCGGCAAGGCTCCCGTGGCGGGTGAGATCGTGAGCTTCCCGGATATGGCGGCCACGCTTGCGGCGATAGTAGCTGGTGGCGCAGATGCCTTCTACGGCGGGGAGATAGCTTCCAGCATCGTCCGGTCGGTAGCGGAGGACGGAGGGATGCTCACCGAAGAAGACCTCGCCCTGCACGAGACGCTCCGGGTCGAGCCGATCTCGACGGACTACCGGGGCGTGGAGGTACACGAGATGCCGCCGCCGGGGCAGGGGATCGCCGCTCTGGAGTTGCTCAACATCCTCGAAGGCTTCGATGCAGGAGGCTTCGGACCCGTGAGCGCGGAGCGCGTCCACCACGAAGTCGAGGCCAAGAAACTCGCCTTCCGCGACCTCTTCGGGAAAATAGGCGACCCGGACTTCTCACACATCCCGACCGAAGAACTCATAAGCAAGGAGTACGCCGCGAAACTGCGGGGGGAGATAGACCCTGCGAAGGCGACCGTTCCTTCCCTGGCCCCGGTGCTCGGCGACGACACGACCTACCTCTGCGTGGTTGACGCCGAGGGGAACGGCTGCTCGTTCATAAACAGCGTCTACATGGGCTTCGGGAGCGGGGTCGTGGCCGAAGGGACCGGCGTCGCGCTCCAGAACCGGGGTCATTCCTTCCGGCTCGTAGCGGGTCATCCGAACGAGCTTGCGCCCGGGAAACGGCCCCTGCACACCATCATCCCCGGGCTCGCGACAAAGGGCGGCGCGCTCTGGTCGGTCTTCGGGAACATGGGCGGTCCGATGCAGCCGCAGGGACACGCGCAGATCATCTCGAATCTCGTGGATCACGGCCTGGACGCTCAGGAGGCCGTGGATCACCCCCGGCACTTCCACGATCACACCGACGACACACTACTCGTCGAGGGACGAATGCCGGAAGAGGAGATCGAAAAACTCCGCCGGATGGGACACAATGTCGAGGTCGGCTCGGACTACACGATCCCGGTCGGCGGGGCGCAGGTGATCCTGCTAGACGAAAACGGCGTCCGCCGGGCCGGAAGCGACCCGAGAAAGGACGGCACGGCCCTCGCCCAGTAAGCCGCCTGAAACAGATCTCCATGGTTTAGATCTGGTTAGTAACAGTCGGGCGGCATCCGCTACCGTGTCAGCTATCAAACACCGCTGACTCACCGGAAAACTATCTGGCTGCGACAGCCTCTGGCGCACTTCCTGGTTCGTGGCCGGTAGTCTTCCATTTATTTCGAGCAGGTTGTCCATCCTGCGCACCTCACGCCCCTCGTGGTGAAACTCGGTTGGTTCGGTACTCCAAGTAGGCAGCATCGGATGCGTACCCTGGAGCCTGCGCCGTCGTCGTAATCTGAGGTGGTCGAGCCCCTGGTATGTAGGCTTCGCCGGTTGTGTGCTGGCACAGAGCCGGAAACACAGCGATCGACCGCCGGGGTAACAGGCTCGGCACCGGCGATCAGGATCAAAGCTGGAAAACCCACCTGCATGAACCATGCAAGAGCGAAATATAATAGAAACACACCGGTTGTCAGCTAAAACCCGCCGACACTTTGTATACACTCTAGCCCTTGTGAGATATTGACGGGCAACCGGTCAAACCAACCAGGATGGATGTTAGATGCTAGCGGGAAGTACCACTTCGGCCAGGCGAGTTGCGACAGCGGGGGTAGTCGGTGCGCTCTATGTGGTGTTGTCGCTCATCGTTGCCCCGCTAGCGTTCGGGGTGGTCCAGTTCAGGCCGGGCGAGGCGTTGAAGCCGCTGGTCATAAAGTACCCCATCACCATCCCGGCCTTCGGTATCGGGACATTCATCATCAACCTCTTCTCGCCGTTCGCCGGGACGCTCGAACTCCTGCTGATGCCCGTCGTGAACATCGTCGGGGGGCTTCTGTGCTGGTTCATAGCGAGTCGGGTCAGGGGGCGGTTCGGGACGTACCTCGCCTCGGTCGTCTACGCGCTCCTGATCGCCGCCGGGGTCGGGCTGGTGCTGTCGGTCGTCGCGGGGCTTCCGTACCTCTTCGCCTTCGCGACGGTGGCTGTCTCCGAGGTGGTCCTGCTCCTAATCGGCAACGCCGTCCTGGTCGAGAGGGTCTGGGACCGCAGGCGCTGATAGTCGAGCCGCCGTCTCGTAGCCGAGCCTCTCCATCAGGGCGTGGCCGACTCGCCTCTCGACCTCGACCACCTCTTCCTCGGTGAGGTCTTCGCGCCAGCCCTCCGATTTAGCCTTGCGGTAGAACTTGCCACTGCCTTTCTTCTCCTCGGGGATGTTCTCCCAGGAGTGCTCCTCGACGACGCGGGCGAGGGCTTCGTCATTGACCGGAACGCCCACCCCGGCGTAGAGACGGCGCATCGTGCCGAAGGCGTCGGAGCGAAGCTCCTCGTAGCGGACGAAGACCTTGCGGCCCGGATGCTCGTCGAAGGCGAGGGTGGATTCGGTGACGATCTTCTCGTACCTTTCGGCGTGTCTGGCTACAGAGGTCAGCCGATTCTGCGTAGCTTCCTGCTCGACCTGGGAAACACTCCTGGAACCCTTCTTGAGAGCTTGCTCCAGGCTCCAGGAGCCGGGGCTGCGGGCGTCCATCCAGGAGGCGACCACGTCTCTAGGGTCGCGTACGAGTAGAACTATCGCGCTCTCGGGAGTTGCTGCAGCCAGAATTCTGGCTCCGATGGAGCCGGCGGGTTCTTTTATGAAGATTCGGTCCTTCGGGACCAGATTCCGAAAGCGGGCCAGCGCGCCGTACAGGACGAAGTCGCGCGCGTTCCTGAGCCAGACTTCCTTGAACTTCTCGGAGAAGATGAAGCCGATGCCACCCCCGCCCTCGTCTCGCTTCAGACCGAGTTGATGCGGGTCGAAGACCTTGCCGACGTTCGGCTCGAACCAGACTCTCTGATCGGGCATGTCGCGGATCACGGCCGCGAGCCACGTCGTGCCGCTCCTGCCGCCGCCGAAGATCCAGACCACTCGCGGAGCGAGTGCCTCAGCCCGCGAGGCGAGAACCTCTCGACGCCTCTCATCCTCCGTCATCCCGATGCGCCGGGCGGTCGCTTTTACGCGGCGGAACACCTGTCTGCGGAGTGCCTTGACCCTCGCCTTGATTCTGTTCCGGATCATGGTTGGCAGTATAGACGCTCACCTCACACCTTACAGACCGAAGACTGTCTTGTGGGCGCCCCTCTTATAGTGTCTAATGCTTAGCGGGAGACTTCCGTCGTATCCGGGAAGGGGATTTATGGAAAACGCAGGCGGGAAGCATCTGGCGGGGGAAGCTCCGCGCGGCTTCTTGAGGAGCTTCAAGTACATCGGGCCGGGGCTCGTCGTCGCGGCGACCGGGGTCGGAGCAGGGGATATGGTCTCGTCGCTCTCGGCGGGGACGAACTTCGGGACGGTCTTGATCTGGGCCGTAATCCTCGGTGCGGTCCTGAAGTTCGTCCTGACCGAAGGCCTCGGCCGCTGGTACCTGGTGACGGGTCGTACGATCCTCGAAGGCTGGAAGTCCCTCGGTAAGTGGGCGACGGCGTACTTCGGGATTTATCTGATGATCGTAACCTTTGTCTTCGGCGCGGCGGCGGCCTCCTCGTCCGCGCTCGCCGTTACGGCGATGTTCTCCGGTGTACTGCCTCTGTGGGCCTGGGCTATCCTGCACGGCATCGCAGGCTTCCTCATCGTCGGTTACGGTAGGTACAAGACCTTCGAGCGGGTGATGGAGGTCTTCGTCGGCATAATGTTCGTGACGGTGGTCGGGCTTGCGGTGCTGCTCGCGCCAAACATCGGGGATCTCGCGCTCGGCACGATAGTTCCGCGTATCCCGGACGGTTCGCTCCTCTACGCGCTGGCGATAATCGGTGGGGTGGGCGGGACGTTCACGCTGGCCTCCTACCCGTACTGGGTCAGGGAGCGGGGCTGGAGTCGCCCGGAGTGGCTCCCGACGATGCGGGTGGATATCGGGGTCGGGTACGTCGTTACCGGTCTTTTCATGGTGGCGATGCTCGTCATCGGGACGGAGCTCCTCTTCGCGAGCGGCGAGGGGATAGATGGCGAGTCCGGCCTCGTGGCTCTCTCCGACCCGATCTCGGCCCGCTTCGGGACTTTCGCCGGGGGGATGTTCCTTGTCGGCTTCTGGGCCGCTGCGACGAGTTCTATCCTCGGGGCCTGGAACGGCGGCGCCTACCTCTTCGCCGACCTCGTGAGGACGATGAAGAACGTCCCGGAGGAACGGGCCGACGAATACCTCTCCGAGAAAAGCATCTGGTTCCGGGGGTTCCTCGCGTGGATGACCTTCCCGCCGATGATCCTCCTCACCCTCGGTCAGCCGGTCTTGCTCGTCATAGTCTATGCCTCGCTCGGGGCGTTCTTTATGCCGTTCCTCGCCCTGACGCTCCTGTGGCTCCTGAACTCCAGCCGGATGCCCCGCGAACACCGGAGCGGCTGGCTCTCGAACCTCGCGCTCGGGGGCGCGCTCCTGCTCTTCGCCGTCCTCGGCCTGAACGAATTTGTGGGTCTTTTCTGAGCCTCCGAGTTTTTCGTCCGGCGGTTCTGGGGAAGCATCCTCGGGCATTCGACCGCACGGATATACGAGCCTGGAGGCGCACGATGATGGATGGTCAGGTAACGGTGATCGCAACGGTGAAGGCGAAGGCGGGGATGGAGGACCGGCTCTTCGAGGAGACTCAGCTTCTGGTAGCGGGTTCTCGCGGGGATGAGGGATGCCTCAACTTCGACTTGCACCGGGGGATAGAAGATCCTTCGCAGCTCGCGCTTTACGAGAACTGGGCGAACCAGCGGCTTCTGGACGAGCATCTGGAACAGCCCCACGTCAGGGACTGGCAGGCCAGACTCGACGAACTCTCCGAGGGCGGAGGGTCGAGGTCTCGACCCTCCCCCCGGTCAGCGCCCTGACCTCCAGCACCCCCAAGCAGGGATCTGTCTTCTCCACACCCCTGACGC
>JBPCNU010000119.1:0-6975 GCA_051000975.1 Rubrobacter sp. | reverse complement strand
GCGCATCGAGAGACCGTAGCCCTTCGGGGCGCGGTCGTCCACCGCACAGAACACGACTACCTCGGACGCCCCCGTAAGGTACTTCGTCGCGCTCGCCGCCATCCGTTCGGCGTCCGACGGGTCGACGCACAGAAGACATTTCATACCGGCTCCTTCCTACTCTCCCGAGGTCATCTTAGCCCCCGAAGAGCTTGAGCGAAACCCACAGCCCGAAGACGGAGGCGAGGAGGATGGGCGGGGTCGAGATCAGGCCGATCTTCAGGTAGTCCAGAGCCCCGACCTCCACCCCGTGACCGCGCACGACGCTCAGCCAGATCAGCGTCGCAAGCGACCCGACGATGGTCAGGTTCGGGCCGACGTTCGTCCCGATCAAAGCCGCGTACACCACCCCGAAGTCCCCGCCCCCGACTATGGGCTCGGCCCCGTTTATGACGAGCAGCGTCATCGGGACGTTGTTGACGATATTCGACCCGAGCGCGGCCCCCGCAGCAACCCCCAGCACCGAGAAGAACCCGTCCCCCCCGATGGCCGCCATCCCCTCCCCGACGAACGACGTGAGGCCCGCATCCTCGGCCCCGCGAACCACCACGAAAAGCCCGATGACCAGCACGAACAACCCCCACGAGATCCCCCCGACGAGTTCCCGAAACCGCATCCACCGGAGCGCGACGGCGAGCAGAGCGATGATCCCCCCACCGACCAGCGCGGCCAGACCGATCGGGAACCCAAGCACCGGGGAGAGGAAGAACGCCACGAGTACCCCCCCGATCCCGACCGCCGAGAGCCGGAAGAACGCCCGGTTCTCGGCCTCCGGCGTCTCGGCCTGCTCGTAGTAGCCGTTCAGGTCGCCCCGGAAGATAAAGAAGAAGACCGCGACATTCGCAGCCACGGCGAGGACAGCGGGCAGGAGCATCACGAGCCCGAAGCGCACGAAATCGAGGTCGAAGGCGTTGTAGGCGAGGAGGTTGGTGAGGTTCGAGATCGGCAGGAAAAGCGACGCGGTGTTGGCGGCGTACGTGCAGGCGAAGACGAACGGGAGCGGCCTGAGCCTGAGCTTCACGACCATCCCGTAGACGATGGGCGTCAGGACGATGGCCGTCGCGTCGAGCGAGAGCACCGCCGTAATGAGCGTCCCGACGAGGAAGACCATCAGGTAGAGACCCGTCACGCTGCCACGTCCGGCTCTGGCCGAGAGCGCGGCGGCCCAGTCGAAGAACCCGGCCTTCTCGGCGGCGACAGAGAGGGCCATCATACCGAGGAGCAGAAGCAGGGCATCGTGCGTCTCCCAGACGATAGAGCCGACCTCGCGGATCGAGACCAGCCCGATAGCGACGGCCAGGACGCCTCCGGCGGCGGCCCACCAGGCCTCCTCGATGTCCTTCGGGCGCGTCAGGATGAGGGCGAGCGTCCCGAAGAGGAGCGCACCCGCAAGGACACCCCCCGTTATGCCGTCCGGGATCATGTCGGAATACTACTCCCATCCCGGCCCTTCGCGCTTTACAACCGCGCGTCGAAGGTCTATATACATCCGCGTGGCCGAAGAAAACCCGACACCCGCAAAGAAGCGCAGATCGCGGCGACAGCGCATCCGCGCCCGCCTCGAACGCCGCCCGCACCTGAGCCCGCACGTCCTCGGCTACCTCACGGAAGAGAAGGAATCACTCCGACAGGGCTTCGCCGCGCTGTTCATCTCGTCGATCGGGGAGCTTCTCGCAGGCGTGGCACTGGCGAGCATCACGAACACGCTGGAAGAGCTCATCGGGCTGGCGATCCTGATCCCGGCCGCCATCGCGATGCGGGGCGCTATCTTCGGGGCGATGGGGAGCCGCCTCTCGACGGCTATCCACACCGGCCTCTTCAACCTCAACCTCCGGCGCGGGGCCCTCGCGGAGAACGTTCAGGCGGCCATAGTGCTCTCGCTCGTATCGAGCATCTTCCTTGCCTTTCTCGCCCGCTACCTCTCGGGCATCCTCGGCATCCAGACGACGCTGACCATCGTTGACTACGTGATCATCTCGACCGTCGCAGGTCTTATAGCGGGGACGGCCCTGCTCGGGATCACGCTCCTCGTGACCCGCCTGAGCGTCCGGCGCGACTGGGACATGGACAACATAGCCGCCCCGATGCTGACCGCAGCCGGGGATATCCTGACGCTCCCGGCGCTGGTGCTCGCGACTTACCTTATCGGCATCCCCGTCTTCTCGCTCTCCTTCTCCGGGGTGCTGGTCTTCGTGGCTGGCGTCGCCCTCTACCTCGGGCTTCGCTACGGCGCACCGGGGCTCAGGCGCATCCTGAACGAGAGCCTCCCGATACTCGCGCTCAACGGCTTCGTGGTCATCCTGGTCGGCTTCGCCCTCGAAGAACGCCTGGATCAGTTCGTCGCCTTCCCGGCCCTCCTGATCCTCCTCCCGGCTTTCCTGCAGGAGGGCGGCGCTCTGGGGGGCATCCTTGCGAGCCGCCTCTCCTCCAAGGTCCACCTCGGCCTCATAGAAGTTCGCGGCTTCCCGCAGTGGGTAGCCTTCAAGGACTTCACGCTGGTCTACATCTTCGCCGTCGGGGTCTTTCTGTTCATCGGCGGGGCTTCGCACCTGATAGCGGAAGGCCTCTCCTCGACCCTGAGACCGGGCATCCTCGGGACGCTCGGCCTCGACGGCGAAAGGGTCAGCCCGGGCTTCCTGCGGATGGTCGGCATCAGCACCCTTGCCGGGCTCATAGCGACGACCGCGGCCGTCCTCGCCGCGTACTACGGGTCCGTCATCAGCTACCGGCTCGGCCTCGACCCGGACACCTACGGGATACCGATCATCACGGCGGCGGTGGACCTCCTCGGCTTCTTGAGCCTTATAATCGCACTCATAATATTCGGATTGGCGGGATAACCTTTTGGCACGAAGACAGCGCAACCTCAAATACATGCTGGCGGAGGCAAAGAACACCTCCTAGATCATGGTAGACCTCGCATACGCTGCGATCTTCTACGACTCAGAGGATATCTCTGAGGAGGTCTTCCGGCTCGAATCCCTGCTCAACGAGCTCGTCTACGACATGCGAACCCTCGCCATCCTCGCGGCCCGGTCCCCCGCCGACGCCGAGCAGATGGCCGGAATCCTCCAGGTCGTTCAGGATATAGAGAAGATCGGCAACGCCGCCAACGACATCGCCAAGATAGTCGTAAAGGAACTCGGCATCCCGCCGGAGCTTCTGCACGATATACCCGAGGCCGAGGAGATACCGTCCAGGGTCCGCATCCACCCGGAGAGCGAACTCGACGGACGCTCCCTCGAAGAGGTCGACCTCGCCGTCGAGACGGGGATGCGCCCCATCGCCATCCGCTCAGAGAGCGACTGGCAATACCACCCGAACGAGGATCACATCCTGCGCGAGGGCGACGTGCTCTTCCTGCAAGGCCCGCCGGAGGGCGTGGCGGAGCTTCGCCGCCTCGCCGGGGCGAAACCGCTCCAGAGGATGCCCGGACAGGACGACATCGGGGGGCCGCTCTCCGAGCTAGAGCGGGCAGTAGACATAGTCATCGAGATGAAGAACATCTCCGAGGTCGCCGTCGGGCTGGCGTATTCCGCGCTACTCTACGACGATGCCGGGCTCGCCCGCGAAGTCGTCGCCATCGAGGAAGAGATGGATACCATGCGCTACCGACTGGAGCGCTGGGTGTTGCTCGCCGCGGCGCACGTCGAGGACGCAGGGAGGCTCCGGGGGATGCTCCACCTCGCCATCGCCTCGGAGACCATCGCCAACTGCGCCAAGGAGATGGTCTGGATGATCGAACGCGGCGACGACGTTCATCCCGTTCTCTCGGCGGCGGTCGGGGAATCGGACGAGCTCGTCGTCAAGGTCAACGTCGCTCCCGACTCCCCGGCGGACGGCAAGTCCATCCGCGAGCTCTCCCTGGAGACCGAAACGGGTATGTTCCCGCTCGCGGTGAACCGGGGCGGCAGGTGGACGTACCGGCCTCGCGACAACTACGTCCTGCGCGGCGACGACGCCATCCTCTTCACCGGTGCGCCCGAGGGCTTCGAAGTTCTGTCGGAGATGTTCGGTCAGTTCTTCGACGCGGAGGAGGGCTGATCCCCGCCGGGGACAGAAAACACCGGGTGAGGTCGCTCTTCGCGGGTCGCTCGGCCTTCGCCTGCGGGATGCTCTTGCTCGCGGCGACGATGTGCTACTTCCTCGGACGCGG
The DNA here is from genome assembly GCA_051000975.1 of Rubrobacter sp. Classification (GTDB taxonomy): domain Bacteria; phylum Actinomycetota; class Rubrobacteria; order Rubrobacterales; family Rubrobacteraceae; genus Rubrobacter. The sequence goes on along the minus strand of JBPCNU010000119.1, from coordinate 2,780 downwards.
CTTCTCGCGCCTCACGCCGGGGCTGCTCGAAAACTCTAACGACCTCCGCATCTACTGGCAGACCGGCGAGGCGATTCTCGCCGGGCAACTCCCCTACCGCGACTTCTTTATCGAGTATCCGCCCGGGGCGATCCCGGCCTTCATCCCGCCCGCTGTTTTCACCGACTCGAGGCTCGCTTACATTGACGCCTTCGCCCTCGAGATGGGTTTGTCTCTGGTGGCGTCGCTCGTGCTGGTCGGGTTCGCTTCGCGGAGGATGTTCGGGGCCGCCTCGTGGCTCTTGCCGGGCGCCACGTTCGCGGCCGGCGCGTCGCTGCTCTACCCCGTCGCCCTGACCCGCTACGACGCGACCGTTACGCTCGCCCTGGCGGTTGCGGTGCTCTGTTCGGCGGTCGGAGGACGGTGGGTCTACCTGGCCTACGCCGCGCTCGGCTTCGGGGCGGCGGCGAAGCTCGTCCCGGTGCTGGCCGCCCCCGCGCTGGCCCTCGCTCGCGGAAAGTTCGTGCGGGGGTTTCTTGTAGCAGGGCTGGTCGGACTCCTGTTCGTCGTACCGGCGGTCGCTTTCGGAGAGACGCGGTTCGTGGAGAGCCTGCTGTATCACTCGGAGAGGGGGCTTCAGATCGAAAGCATCCCCGCTTCGCTCCTGCTCGCGTTCGGTTCGGTCGAAGGCGTTACCTTCGACTTCGGAGCCTTCGAGGTAACGGGCCCGGGGGCCTCGCTCGCCGCCACCCTGAGCCTTCCGGTTACGGCCTTGCTCCTCGCCCTGACGTGCATCCCCGTCTACCTCGACCACCGGGCCGGGCGGCTCACCGCGCAGATGTTTCCGAGATACGCCGCCGGTTTCGTGCTGGCGTTCATGGTCGGCTCGAAGGTGCTGTCGCCGCAGTACCTGCTCTGGCTGCTGCCGCTTGTGCCGCTCGCCGGGGCCGGAGCGACCGGGGCTTTGCTCTCCGTCCTCGTCGTCCTGAACTGCTGGCTCACGACCGAGGTCTTCCCGAAGAGCTACACCGCCCTCGTCAACCTCCAGGCGCCAGGGCCAGAGTTCCTGCTCGCCCGTAACATCGGTCTGGTACTCCTCTGGGTCGCCGTGTTGTTCCTGCCGCTGCTCACCGGTGACGGTCGAAAGTCTAAGTCTGCGGGCGAGGTCGAAGCGTGAACGTTCGTGTGCTGCGGCTCCTCGCCGTTCTTGCGCTCGTTCTGCTCGCCGGGACGATGCTCGCCGTCGAAGGGCCGCAGCTCTCCGAGGAGCGGGCCGTTTCAAGGGTGAACTCAGACCCTGCGCTCGTGGACCCCCTCGACCCGGAAGAGGTCGAAGGCTCCGCTCGCTACGATGCCCCGACGGATACATGGCGCGTCATCTTCACGGGACGCGACTCCGGCGAGTCGGCGGGCCGAGCCATCGTGGACGACGATTCGGGGGAGGTCAGACAAGCTCGGACGTTCGGTGTCTCAGACGGAGAATCGGGCTACAGCGAGCCTGCCGGGGAACTCACCGAGGATCAGGCAACGAAAATCGCCGCCGCCAGCCCCGAGGTCCGCGACGAACTCGCGGGCAAGGAGTACACGACGCGAGCCGAACTCTCCGACGGAACCTGGACGGTCCACTTCTACGTCGAGGGAACCCGCCCGATAGGCGGCGTCCCGCAGGACGACGGTACGAAGGAGGCCGCCCGCGTCGAGCGCGACGCCGACACCTGGGTCGTCCGGACGGCCTACACAGGAGACGCCGTCGGCTGGAACATGGCCCGGGGCGTTGAGGGAGCCTATGGCAAGCAGGCGAACTTCTGGTGGGTCTGGGGGCCGATGGCCGCCGTCTTCGTCCTCGCCTTCTTCCGCAACGACCGGCTCCTCTCGCTCCGAAACCTCGACCTCGCGGTCTTGACGGCGGGATTCCTCGTAGCGCATCACTTCTTCCGCATCGGGGAATCGAGCCTCTCCGTGCTGCTCTGGTATCCGCCGCTCTTATACCTCTTCGGTCGGTGTCTCTTGATGGGTTTCGGGTTCGGAGAGCGGGTCGGCAAGACCTCGAACTTCCCGACGTGGCTGCTGCTCGTTCTCGCCGGGGTGGCGGGCGGGTTCGTCCTCGCGCTGAACACGGACTCGCGGGTCATAGATGTGGGGTATGCCGGGGTCGTCGGCGGACAGCTCATCCTCGACGGGGGCATCCCGTACGGGAACATGCCGGACAGCGTCGGGACAGGCGATACTTACGGACCCTTGAACTACCTGCTCTACGTGCCGTTTATCCTGATGTTCGGGTTCTCGGGGGAGTGGGATTTCCTCCCGGCGGCCCACGTGCTCACGTCGTTCTCCTTCGTCGCCGGAGCGTTCGCGATGTTCTTTTCGGGCTGGAGGTTTTCCGGGGGACGGGCGGGGGCCGCGCTGGCGTTCGCGTGGTGCGTCTTCCCGTATACGCTCTACGCGGCGAACAACAACACAAACGACATCATCGTAGCGAGCGCGGCGGCCGTAGGGCTGGTCTTCGCCTCCTCACCACTCGCGCGGGGAGCGGCCATTGCGGCCGGGTTCTCTGTAAAGCTGTATCCGATCATCCTCGGCCCTCTCTGGCTTCTCTACGGTGGTTTCAGGAAACGCTCCATCATGGACTTCTTCGTCGGCTGGGCCGCCGTCCTCATCGTGACGTTCTGGGTGCTGCTGCTCGGCGGGAACCCGGTAGAGAGCGCCCGGCTCTTCTACGAAAAGACGCTCGCGTTCCAGGGCGACCGTATAACACCCTGGACCATCTACACGCAGCTACCGCAAATAGCCTTCCTCCAGAC
>JBPCNU010000118.1:0-4995 GCA_051000975.1 Rubrobacter sp. | reverse complement strand
GTCGTACGGACGAAATGCTCATCGTCAGAGGCGTCAACGTCTGGCCGTCCGCCGTGAGCGACGTCATCGGCGACCTCCGGCCCAGGACGACGGGTGCGGTGCAGATACTCCTCGAAGAACCGGGATCCGCGGTGGAGCCGCCTTTGAGGCTCCAGGCCGAGTTCGGGCCGGAGGCCACGGACCTCGACCGGCTCAAAGACGAGATGGAGGGGCTGCTCAAGGAGAAGCTCTTCGTCCGGTGCGACGTGGAGTTGTTGCCGCCGGGGACGCTCCCGCGCTTCGAGATGAAGGCCCAGCCTATACGGAAGTTGTACGAGGAGCCGCTCCTCGCGAGCGGTGCGTTGAGAAAGGAGCCGGGCGCGTGAAAGCGGCAGGACGAACCGGAAGGTATGCCACCGGCATCCGGGGCAGCCCTCCGGCTGGAGGAGAACTTTGGGGAAACGAAGCAACTCGGGAAAGGAAAGAAGTTGAGTCGCAAGTACACGGTAGATGTTGACATTGGTGGCACGCTGACCGACGGTTTGTTCAGCGACGGGGAGCAGATGTGGATGGCGAAGACGGACACCACGCCGCACGACTTCACCGTCTGCTTCTTCGACGCCCTGCGCGAGGGGGCCGAACTGACCGGACACGCGAACCTCGGAGAGTTCCTCGAAGAGGTCGCCGTCATCCGCTGGTCGAGCACCATCGCGACGAACGTGCTCGCCGAGGAGAAGGGTCCGCGTATCGGGCTCCTTCTCAGTCCGGGCCACGAAGACGACCTCTACGGGGAGGGCGACAGCCCGGCGGTCGGACACCTCGTTGCGAGGGAGAACATCGCCACGGTGGAGAATCCGAAGAACGACGCGGAGGTCTTGACCGCGATCCGGGCTTTGCTCGAGAGGGGCGTCCGGCGCATCTGCGTGAGCCTCGAAGGTTCGTTCGAGGACGCGGGCGGCGAGAAGGCGATAAAGAAGCTCGTCGCGAGGCAGTTTCCCGACCACTATCTCGGAGCCGTCCCCGCGGTTCTTGGGAGTGAGATCCTGAACCACCCCAGCGACATGACGCGCACCCACATGAGCCTAATTAACTCCTATGTCCATACCCCGCTCGCGATGGCCTTGTTCAAGGCGGAAGACGAACTCCTCACCGAGTACAACTACCGCCGCCCGGTATACATCGGCCACGTCAACGGCGGCGTGGCGAGGGTCTCGAAGACCAAAGGCGTGGACACGACCGAATCCGGGCCGGTCTTCGGGCTGGTGGCGAGCGAGTACTTCGCCAAGCGGTACGGGCTGGACAAGGTGATCTCGTTGGACGTCGGGGGGACGACGACGAAGGTCGGCATCGTGGTGGGCGGCGAGACGGCGAGGTCCGAGGAGACGGAGTTCTTCGGGATACCGCTGAAGACCCCGTGGGTCCTCCTGCGCTCCGCCGCCCTCGGAGGCGGCAGCGTCGCCCGTGTGCGGGACGGCGAGGTTACCCTCGGCCCGGACAGCATGGGCGCGTACCCCGGCCCGGCTTGCTACGACCTCGGCGGCGACAACGCGACGCTCACGGATTCGTTCCTGGTTTCCGGGATGCTAAATCCCGAGCGGTTCCTCGGCGGCAGGCGCCACCTCAGCGAGGAGCGCGCCAGGGAGGTTTTGCAGGAGAACATCGCCGGGCCGCTCGGCGCCAGCGTCGAGGAGGCGGCGAAGAAGGTGATCGAGGAGGCCAACCGGATCGTCGAGGTAGAGATAGATTGCACCCTCGAAGAAGCCGGGTACACGAGGGAGGGATTCAGCCTCTTCTGCTTCGGCGGCAACGGAGGAAACTTCGCCACCTCGACCGCCGAGCGCATGGGACTGGAGAACTCCTACATCTTCGAGACGGGTCCGGTGCTCTCCGCGTTCGGCTCCTCGGTCTCGGACATCTCGCACGTCCACGAGGAGTGGCCGTTCTTGAGTGCGTCCGACGACGCGGGCGACAAGGTGTGGAAGCTCGTCGAGGCTGGACGCGACCGCGTTTTGCGCGACCTCGAAGGCGAGGGCCTGACCGCCTCGGACGCGACTCTGAGCGGCGAGGCGACGGTCGCCAACGGAGACACGCGCAACCTCTCCTTCGACCTCGACGAGGGCCGGGTGAAGGCCGCCCTCTCGGAGGCGGGGAGCGGAACCATAGAGCGCGTCGCGGTCCGGGGCGTCTCGCCGGTGCCGCGCATCGAGCTTACCGAGGACTCCAGCCAGCCGCACGACGCCCAACCGAGGGATAGCCGGACGGTACTCGGCAAGGACACCGGAGTATACGACTGGAACGACCTCTCGGCGGGGGCCGCAATCAAGGGTCCGGCGATGCTCGAGTCGGAGACGAACACCTGCCACATCGCCGACGGATGGAAGCTCCAGATGGACGGCTTCGGCAACGCCGTTCTCAAGAAGGGCTAGCGGAGGAGGCTTGCCAGCGAAGCCTCCAATTACATGTGCGGCCAGATGTTCGTGATCGACGGCGGACGCTTGGCGAAGTAAGCGAAAGCAGGGAAAGGAGAGAAATGGAGCGACTCAGAGTGACGGAGTACCTCGACCTCGACCTCAATGACGAGCAATGGTACGTGAGGACTTCCGGCCATTGCCTCGGCTCGGCGAGGAGGAATTATAAGGAAGGGTGCATCATCCACGAGCGCGACCCGCGTGAGATCCACCAGCCGCTCATCGAGGGTGAATACACCTTCGCCCCCGACCCCGAATGGGTGAGGATCGTGGAATTCTACGACCCGGCGAGCGGGACGCAAATCGAGACGGAATACCTCCCGCCCGGCCACCCCATAACGCACGACATCGAGATAGACATAGACAGCCTCAAAGAGCGCATCGCCGCCGGGGAAATCACGATAAAGGAGGGCCGCCTTGTCCCAAACACAGAGTGAACAGATTCTGGAGGCCCCGGAGGATGTCCGCAACACCATAGACATCGACGTGGGCGGCACCTTCACCGACATGGTGATGGTCGTCGACGGGGAGACCATCTTCCGCAAGGTGCCTACGACCCCCTATGACCTCTCCGTCTGCTTCATGCAGGCTGTCGAGGCGGGCGCCCAGGCGTTCGACACGGCCGTCGAAGAGTTGATGCCGAGGATGGAGATGGTCCGCTACTCGACCACCGTTGCGATGAACCGCCTCATCGAACGCAAGGGGCCGCGCATCGGGCTCATCGCCACCGAAGGCCACGAAGACGCCGTCCTCATCGGGCTCGGCGCGCAGTGGATAGACGGCACACGCCTCGACGAGCGCCGGGCGCTTCCCCATATGTCCAAGCCCGAGCCGCTCGTCCCGCGCGAAATGATAGTCGGGGTGAAGGAGAGGATCGACGGAACGGGAGACGTGCTTCGTCCCCTCGACGAGGAGGACGTGAGGCGTAAAGTACGAACGCTCGTGGACAACGGCGTGCGGGCGTTCGTCGTCTCGCTTCTCTGGTCGTATATCAACCCCGAGCACGAGCGGAAGGTCAAGGAGATAATCCGCGAGGAGTACCGCGAGCACCACGTCGGCTACCTACCGGTGATCCTGTCGCACGAGGTCGTCAGCAAGCTCGGGGAGTACGAGCGCTCGATGACGGCGATCCTCGACGCATATTTGCAAAGGCTCATGCAAATGGAGCTTTCGAGCACGTGGGACGCGCTGCGCGACCGAGGCTACGCGGGGCCTTTCTTCATGGTCCATAACACCGGAGGCTGCGCCGACGTCTTCAAGACCACCGCGAGCCGCACGTACAACGGCGGGCCGGTGTCCGGTCTCATCGGGGCCAGGGACATAGCTAAGTACATAGGGGTGGATAACGTCGTCTGCTCAGACGTGGGCGGAACGAGCTTCGACCTCGGGCTGGTCATGGGCAACTCGGTCCGCAACTACGAGTTCAACCCGATCGTGGACACCTGGATGGTCGCCACGACGATGCTCCAGTCCGTCTCCATCGGAGCGGGCGGCGGCTCCATCGCCTGGATCAACCGTGCTTTGGGCGAACGGCTGGAGGTCGGGCCGCAGAGCGCGGGCTCCTACCCGGGTCCGGTCTGCTACAACTTGGGCGGCTCCGAGCCGACCACCACCGACGCCGACCTGGTGCTCGGCTACATCAACCCCGACAACTACTTCGGCGGCAAGATGAAGCTGAACAAGGACGCCGCCGAGCGTGCGATAAAGACGAAAATCGCCGAACCGCTTGGGGTGAGCACAGTAGAGGCTGCGGCCCTGATCAAGCGCATCGTGGACGAGAAAATGGCGTCGGCGATCCGCAAGGAGGTCGTGCTGCGAGGGTATCGGCCGACGGATTTCCTGCTCTTCGCGATCGGCGGGGGCGGGCCGACCCATGTGGCTGGTTACATGGACGAGATACCGCGCGCGGCGATCTTCCCGTTCTCGCCCGTGTTCTCCGCCTACGGCTCGTCGGTGATGGACGTAATGCACCTGTACGAGCGTTCCCAGCGCATGACCTTCATCGAACCCATGATTCAGCAGGCGACCACGGATTACGAGACCTTCAACAATATCGTCGAGGAGATGATGGAGGGGGCCAGGCAGGAGTTGGAGGCCGAGGGTCTGCCGCTGGAGAAGGCGATCTTCAGCCTGGAGCTGGACATGCTCTACGGGGGCCAGATCCACTCGAAGAGGGCTTCCGCGCCGGATCTCTTCATAAACAGCGAAGAGGACGTGTGGCGTTTCTACAAGCAGTTCGAGCAGGAGTTCAGCGAGGCGTTTTCACCGCTGGCCGTCAACGTCCCGGGCGGTGTCTACGTAGACACGTTCGTGCTGCGCGTCGCGGTGCCGGGGCAGGAGTTGCAGCTCGAGAAACACGAGTTGGGGGGCGAGGATCCGTCCTCGGCCCGCAAGGGCAGCCGCGAGGCGTATTGGCCGGAGTCGCAGGACGGCCAGGTCGAGACCGACGTGTACGACCTCGACGCGCTCAAGCCGGGCAACTTGGTGGCGGGGCCAGCCCTCCTGGAGTCCAAATACACGACGGTCGTCGTTCCGCCCACGAAACAGC
>JBPCNU010000117.1:0-14393 GCA_051000975.1 Rubrobacter sp. | reverse complement strand
CTCGTGACCTCCGAAGACGCCCGCTCCGGCGGCGTAGGTAAGGCGATGCTCGACTGGCTCGAAGCGGAGGCGAGGCAAAACGGCTGCGTCAGCCTGCAACTCGACTCCGGCGTGCAGCGCGCGGAGGCCCACCGCTTCTACTTCCGAGAGCGCATGACCATCGCCTCGTACCATTTCACGAAAGAACTCTGAACGTTACGTAATCGTTACACAGTTACGGTAGATCGGTAATTTAACACAAACAGAAGGAGTCTGGATGGGGCGTACGGGGCAGGCCGAGAGGCGGACGGGCGAGACTTATGTGAAGGTCTCGGTCGAGATTGACGGTAGCGGGAAGGCGGAGGTTGAGACGGGGGTGGGGTTTCTGGATCACATCCTGCACTTGCTGGCCCATCACTCCGGCATGGACCTCGTCGTCGAGGCCGAGGGTGATACGTGGGTCGACGATCACCACACCCTCGAGGATACGGGGCTGGTTCTTGGTCGGGCTTTCGACGAGGCTCTCGGGGACCGGTCGAACCTCGTGCGGTTCTCCGACGCGAGCGCGCCGCTTATAGAGGCGATGTCGACCGTCGTTATAGACCTCGGCGGTCGGTCGCACCTGACGTGCAACCTCGGTGAGATGCCGGAGAAGATAGGCACCTTCGACGTCGAGCTCTTCCACGAGTTCCTGCGGGCCTTCACCCAGTACGGTCATTTCACGCTGCATCTCAACTGCCATTACGGTCTGAACGCCCATCACAAGGTCGAGAGCGGGGTAAAGGCGATGGCCGTGGCCTTCAGGAAAGGAGTCGCCCTCCGCGAGAGCGGCAGCGCGTCCACCAAGGGAGTCATAGATTGAGCGGGTTGAAAGTAGCCGTCATAGACTACGACGCGGGGAACACGCTCTCCGTTACGAAAGCCCTGCAGAAAGTCGGGGCCGACGTAGACCTCACCTCTGATGCGGACCGTATATCCTCGGCGGACGCCGTTGTTCTGCCCGGCGTCGGGGCGTTCGGCGACTGCATGCGTGAGATCCGCGCTCGCGGTATGGACGAGGCCGCCCGCGACGCCTTCCAGAGCGGCAAACCGTTCCTCGGCGTCTGCGTCGGGCTGCAGGTCCTCTTCGACGAATCTGAGGAAGCACCGGAGGTTACGGGGCTCGGCCTGATGCCGGGGCGGGTCATCCAGTTCGATGTCAGGGACACGAAGCTGAAAGTCCCGCACATGGGCTGGAACCAGCTCCGCATTACACAGGAGCACCCCGTACTCGAAGGTCTGGACGGCGAGGCGTTCTACTTCGTCCACTCGTACTTCCCGGAACCCGAGAACGGCGACCTCCTCGGCATCTCGGAGTACGGTGGTGAGTTCTGCGCCGTCGCCGGGCGCGACAACCTCATCGCGACGCAGTTCCACCCGGAGAAGTCCAGCCGCGCCGGGCTGAAGCTCTACGAGAGCTTTCTGGGTTGGGCGAAGCGTGTCTAGTCCGTTCACCGTCTATCCGGCCATAGACCTGCGCGGCGGGCGGTGCGTGCGGCTCAAGCAGGGGGATTTCGAGCGGCAGAAGGAATACGACGCCGACCCGGTCGGGCGCGCCCTCGAATGGGAGCGACGCGGGGCGGAGATCATCCACGTCGTCGACCTCGACGGGGCGAAGGAGGGGCATCCGGTCCAGACAGCCGTCATAGCCCGCATAACCGGGGCCGTGAGCGTCCCGGTTCAGGTCGGGGGCGGGGTTCGCAGTCTGGAGGATATAAAGGCCGTCCGGGAGGCCGGAGCGAGTCGAATAGTCGTCGGGACGGCGGCCGTTACGGACAGAGAGCTTCGGCTTGCGGCCGTCGCAGAACTCGGCGAGAGCCTCGTCGTCGCGGTCGATTCCCGTGATGGGATGGTAGCGACGCACGGCTGGCAGACCGTGAGCGCGGTGCCGGTTCTGGAACTCGCTTCGGAGTTGCTGGAAGACGGGGTATCTTCGGTTCTCTTCACCGACGTTGGGCGGGACGGGATGGGGAGTGGGGCCGCCCTCGATCAGACCGCCGAGGTCGCCTGCGTTATTCCTACGATAGCCAGCGGCGGCGTGCGCGGGGCTGAGGATATCGTAGCCCTGGTGAAGCTGCCCGGCGTTGCGGGGGTGATCGTCGGCACCGCGCTCTACGAGGGCGACGTTACCCTGGAGGAACTCCTTGCGTCGGCTGGAGCCTAGACTTCCATCGAGGAGGTCTTGGACGAGCCCTCGTCGTACTTGACGGACTGCATCGCGTACCAGGAGAACTTGGAGAGCGATTCGTCGGTCGGGCGTGAATCGAGTCCGGCCTCGGAGATGGCGGCGCGAGCCGCGTCCACGCAGTTGTCCAGGGAGCGTGTTATCTCGTAAGCCCGCGACGCGAGGTACTTCACGGCGACGGCGCGGCTCGCTTCCCCGGCCTCGAAGGTGAGTTCGTATTCTTCGGTGCGGCTCTCGAAGTCTCCGGTGCGCCTCGCGGTGCAGGTGAGTTCAGTCATGCGGCTATACTAGCACCGAAGCGAAGCATCTTCGGTAGACTACCGGTATTCATGACCAATGCCTTTGAGACGACGACGAAGACTCGCAGGAAGCCGCCCGAGAAGGCTCCGCCCCGGCACTACCCGCGCCGGATGTTGCGCTTCGTCCGGGGTATCTTCAACCTGACCATCATCCTCGGCCTCCTCACGGCTGCTTTCGTCGGGGGATCCTACTTTTACATCGTCGAGAGCAGCGCGGAGGGGTTGTCGGCCCGCTATCCGGATCTCCCGGAGAACTCCTACGTCTACGATGCTCAGGGCAACGAAGTCGCCCTTATCCCGGCCTCGGAGAACCGGGAGACGGTCGGCGGCGAGCAACTCGGACGTTACCTTCCGGAGGCCGTCGTTGCGATAGAGGACCGCCGCTTCAGGGAGCACGTCGGGGTCGACTTCGAGGGGCTCGGGCGAGCGGCGTGGACCGACCTCCGGGCCGGGCGGGTCGAGGAGGGCGGTTCGACGGTAACGGAGCAGCTCATGAAGAACGCCTTCTTCCCGGAGCAGGAGCGGTACGAGGTCTCGTTCGCGAGGAGGTTCTCGCAGGCGAGCCTCGCGTTCTCCTACGAACGGCGGCACACTAAGGACGAGATCTTCACCGCTTACCTGAACACTGTTTATTTCGGGGGCGGTGCTTACGGGGTGGAGGCCGCCGCCGAGCGGTACTTCGGGAAGAGCGCGAGCGAGTTGAGCCTCGCCGAAGCCGCCACGCTAGCGGGGTTCCTGCACGCGCCGTCTACATACGACGGTAGCGACGCCGCGAGCATCGAGCGCGGGACGGAGCGCAGGAACGAAGTGCTTCGCCGGATGGAGGAGCAAGGGAAGATTCAAACCGCCGAGCGTGTCCGGGCTGAGGGTATACCGTTGGTATTCGACTCCGCTACGGTCCCCGACTACTCGGAGTACGCTACCTTCGTCGAGCAGGCCCGCCGCGAGGTCGAGGCCGAACTCGGCAGGGGTGTCTTCGAGCGCGGCGGGCTTCGCATCGCCACGACGCTCGACCGTTCGATGCAGCGCGACGCCGAAGAGTCCGTCTCGGAGGTGCTCTACGCGCCGGACGACCCGTCGGCGGCGGTCGTGAGCGTCGAGCCGCAGAGCGGGGCCGTCCGGGCGATAGTCGGGCAGGACGGCAGCTTCAACCTCGCCCTCGACGCCCGGCGGCAGCCCGGTAGCGCGTTCAAACCGTTTGTGCTCGCCGAGGCGATGGAGCGGAACATCTCACCGGAGAGCGTCTTCCTGTCGCGGTCGCTCGCCTTCGGGGACGGAGATTACGTCATCAACAATTACGACTTCGCCGAGCGGGGGTCGGTCAACATCTTCGACGCGCTGGCGGAGTCGGACAACACGGTCTTCGTGCGGCTCGGGGCCTACCTCGGCCTGCAAAACGTCGTGGATACCGCTAACGCTCTCGGCATAGAGTCCGCGCTCGAAGCTACCGCCGCGACTGCCATCGGCGGTGCTCAGACGGGGGTAAGCCCGTTCGAAATGGCCTCGGCCTACGCGACGTTCGCGGCGAACGGGGTGCACCGCGAACCGTACACCGTCGAGCGCGTCGAGCGGGTCGCGTTCGGGGAGAGCGAGACCCCCTACGAACACGAGCCGACGGGGGAGCGGGTACTCCAGAGCAACCAGGCCGCCGCCGCTACCACCGTGATGCGCGGGGTCGTGGAGGACGGAACAGCGAGTCGCTTCCGCGACCTCGACCGGGAACTCGGCAAACCCTCCGCCGGGAAGACCGGCACGACCGACGACTACGTAGACGCCTGGTACGTCGGGTACACGCCGCGCCTATCGACAGCGGTCTGGGTCGGCTACCCGGATGGCAACCGCTCGATGAGCGGGGTACACGATATAGAAGAGGCCGGTGGAGAGCGGCTGCCGCTCGACCTGTGGTCCGCCTACATGCAGCGGGCCACCGCCGAAGACCCGCCCCTGGAGTTCACCGAGGCGAACCTCGACCGGATGCGCTACGTCGACCGGAGTTCCTACGAAGTTCCGTTCGCGGACCCCGGAGGGGAGCGGCGCGCAGCAGGTGGCATGTAGTAAGGTCGGTTCCCGAAAGTATCGAAAGACAAAGTATCGAAAGACAACCGGAGGTTTTGTTTTGGATCTCGACCGCCTCTACGGGGGCTCGTATATCAACTGGGAGGGCGTCGCCGGCTCCTGGACGAAACGGACGGTCGCATCCCGGCTGCTCCTCTTCGCCGCTCGCCGCTATCTGGAAGGTGCGAAGTATCCGGTCCGAGAAGACCGAACGGAGCTTCTCTCCGGTGGGCTCCCCGAAGAGATCACCCGGGCCTTCGCCTCGCCGCCGGAACGAGCCGAGGACGAAAAGTGGGGGGCGTTCCTCGATGCCGCGCTCGCAGCCGAGTTCGAACTGCTCCCATACGGGGAGCGTCCGCCCGTTATCTCCGAGCTTCGGGCCGGGCTCTCCGAGGCGGCTAGAGAAGCCGGAGAAGACACGGAGTTCGGGCGGTGGTTCGCGGCGAGAAAGGATGCTCTGCCCGGCTCTGACCTGCCAGACGGGTCGGGGTATCTTCCAGTCTGAGACGCTGGCTGATAGACGGCGCATAATGCAATACAGTTCCCGATGGATAGCCGCTGAAACAGGGAGGAAAGGAAGATTATGGAAGCGATACCCAGCGCGAGTTACAGCACCACGCTCAGGATAGAGTTCCCCCACCGGGCCGGGGCCCTGGGGAAGATCCTCATCGCCGTCGGGGAGGCCGGGGGGATGGTCGGGGCGGTGGACATCGTCCGGGCCGGGGAGAAGACCTCCATCCGGGACGTTACCGTGAACGCCCGCGACTCCGAACACGCTCAGAGCGTCGTTCAAGCGGTCGAGGAAGTGCCGGACGTGCGCGTCGTCAACATCTCCGACAGGACATTCCTCATGCACCTCGGGGGCAAGATCGAGGTCCGCTCCAAGATGCAGTTGAAGACTCGCGACGACCTCTCTATGGCGTACACGCCGGGCGTCGCACGGGTCTGCCGGGCTATACACGAGAACCCCGAACGAGCCTTCAACCTCACCATCAAGCGCAACATGGTCGCGGTCGTCTCGGACGGGACGGCGGTCCTGGGGCTCGGAGATATCGGACCAAGGGCGGCGATGCCCGTGATGGAGGGCAAGGCGATGCTCTTCAAGGAGTTCGGGGACGTGGATGCCTTCCCGATCTGCCTCGACACGAAAGACACCGAGGAGATCATCGAGACGGTCAAGCGCATCGCGCCGGGCTTCGGCGGCATCAACCTGGAAGACATCTCCTCCCCCCGCTGCTTCGAGATAGAGGAACGACTCAAGAAGGAACTCGACATCCCCGTCTTCCATGACGACCAGCACGGGACGGCGGTCGTGGTTCTGGCCGCGCTCATAAACGCGCTCAAGATCACGGGCAAGAAGATGGAGGATTTGAAGGCGGTCTTCAGCGGCGTCGGCGCGGCGGGCGTGGCGTGCGCGAAGATAATAATGGCCGCCGGAGTTAAGAACGTCGTCGGCTGCGACTCGAAGGGTGTCGTCTACAAGGGACGCGAGAACCTCGATACCTCGAAGGGCTGGTTCGCCGAGAACACGAACCCGGAGAACATAAAAGGCTCGCTCTCGGACGCGGTGAAGGGGGCCGACCTCTTCATCGGGCTGAGCGTGCCGGACGTGCTGACGGTCGAGCATCTGAAGTCCATGAACGATGACCCGATAGTCTTCGCGATGGCCAACCCGGATCCGGAGATCCGCCCGGAGGTCGCCTACGGACACGCGAACATCATCGCGACGGGGAGGAGCGACTACCCGAACCAGATCAACAACGTCCTCTGCTTCCCCGGCATCTTCCGGGGCGCTCTGGACATCCGGGCGCATGAGATCACGGAGGAGATGAAGCTCGCCGCCGCGAACGCCATCGCTAACGTGATCCCGGAGGACTCCGTCGCCTCGGACTACATCATCCCCTCGGTCTTCGACGAGCGCGTCGCCCCCGCTGTCACCGAGGCCGTTGCGAACGCGGGTAAGGAGGCCGGAACTGCCCGCCAAGCTCAGGAGCAATCCGAGGCCGACTTCGACGCGACGAAGTTCTAGCAGTTCTAGCTTCACGGCTCGGCGGGGTAGAATCCGAGGATGGCAACTTTCAAACAGATCTTCGTCTGCGCTACCCCCGGAAGCGACCGTTGCGGAGAGAAGGGCGGGGTAGAGCTACTCGCGGCCTTCCGGGAGGAGGCGGCCCGGCGCGGCCTCGAACCCGACGTGGTCGTGCAGCGCAACCCCTGCTCCCGGCGACACCACGAGGGGCCGGTCGTCTTCGTCTTCCCGGACGATGTCTGGTACACCGAGGTCTCCCCGGAGGACGCGCCGGGTATCCTGAATAAACATCTTGCGTCCGGGTAGCTCCGGCTAGAAGCCGAGTCTCCCGAGCCGTTCGATAGCCCACTCCGAGGTGGCGAGGGTGCGTCTCGCGCGGCTCCCCAGATAGAAGAGCAGCACGCTCCTGTAGAGAGCCTGGGCTGCCGGACCGCTAAACTTCCTGCCGAAGGCGTCCGCTGCGGCATCTTCGGGGCCGAGGCTGACGATATAGCCCCGGTCGAAGTACTCGAACTCGGGTCTTCTCCGTATTTCCGTCCCGTAGTCTCCGGTTCTGCGCCCAAGGTCGCGGGCCGCGAACGGTCCCTGCTGTACGGCGACCGAGGCCGTGGGCGGGAGGGGGCCGTGATGCCGGTCCCGGTGTACCCCCACGTCCCCGAGTACGTAGACTTCAGGATGGCCCGGGAGGGTGAGGTGCGGGCTCGAGAGGAGCCGGCCGGATGGGTCACGCTCGCCGGGTAGTGTCGCAGCGAGGCCCCCGACCTCAAGCCCCGCCGTCCAGAGGCGAACCGCCGCCGGGAGGTAGCCTTCTTTGGTGCTGAGGCCGCGCTCGTCGGCCTCCTCGACCCTGGAGCCGAGCCTCACCTCGACCCCGAGGGCTGTGAGGCCCTTCAGGGCCGTCTCGTGGAAGTACGGGTCCAGCCAGCCCATCAGGCGGTCTGTGGCTTCGAGCAGGACGACTCGCGGTTTCTCGTACGGTCGAGTGGCGAACCCGGCCCGGCCTTCGAGGTACTGGAAGAGGGTTGCGATCTCCCCCGCAAGCTCCACGCCCGTCGCCCCACCGCCCACGATGGCGAGGGTGGAACTCTCTGAATCGTTCCGAAGGCCACGAGACCCGGTCGTCGTATCCCACAGAGCCGCGAGGTCGGAGCGCAGGCCGAGGGCGTCTTCAAGAGACCAGAAGAGCCGGAAGTGCGGGGCGAGGGTCTTCGGGGGCAGGGCCGCCTGAGCACCGGTTGCGACCACGAGGTACTCGTAGGAGACAGCTCCCTCTGAGGTGTGAACCGTCCTGTCCTCAAGAGAAATGCCGGTTACATCGGCCTTCAAGAAGTCCGCCCGTCCGTTGTAGATGGGATGGATCGGCGAGCTGACCGTCTTCGGGCCGAGGCGACCGACGGCGACCTCGTGGATCAGGGGCAGGTACGTGTATTCGGCGGAGCGGGAGATGAGAAGTGTCTGGCCCGGCCTCCCGAGCGAGCGCGGAAGGCTCTTCAGGAGCGACGAACCGGCGAAGCCCGCGCCTACTACGATCAGCCGGTAGTGTTTAGCCTTCGACGAGGCGGTGTCGCCGCTCGCAAACCCCGAGTAAGCCACCGAGCCTCCCTAAACTGCATATGAATATTGACTGTGGTTGCCTGTGGATCTTCTCCGAGTATAAAGCGGCGGAGACAAAGGTTCTGGTCTCTCTGACACACCGACCCGCTCCGGGGCGAACGCAAGATGGTTGCCGCTTTACAAAGGATGCTTGTTTCCCTAGAATTCACGTTTCTCGGGCCGGAGGGGTTCGGTTCGAGAGGGGACCGGCGAGAAGTCGCCGGATCGAGGGAACAGGTGAAAACCAGGAGGCGAAGGAAGTTCGTGATTGCTCTTGCGGACCCGTTCGTGCGCCGGAAAAGGGGAAAAATTGACCGACGAGACAGCGGTTGCCGGAGACATAGTTCCCGGTTTGATCGTCCGGCATACCAGTCGGCGGATCGGGAACCTCGATGTCTACGAGGCATGTAATCGGCTGGTCGGGGGGAAGATCTCGTTCAGCGAGTTCGTGGATCAGGTCGGCGAAGGATTCCGGGAGATCCTGGACTTCATGCTGGAACACGACCTGCATCCCGGAAGACCGGAGGATGTGCTCTTCTGCATAGATTGCCACGCGACCAGCTCTCGGCGTCAGACCCTCATCTGCCAGCTCGGTGAGATCCGCGAGAACGGCAAGCACCGCGAGGCCGGATAGTCGGAGCGGGGTATAAAATGTCTACCTCTCCGGGTTATCTGGAGAGATGTAGAGAGATACGTTCGCGAAGTCGAGAACGTCGAGCAAAGGAGCGGCAATGAACGAAGAGACCCAGAAGCGACTGATCACGATGTCCTCGACGGTGATCGCAGGATTCCTAGCCAGTCGGCTCGCAGAGAAGCTCATCAGCGTTCCTGAAGAGCGCGGGGTGAAGGACGACGTAAAGGAAGCGCTGCTCAAGGCCAGCTTCTCGCTCGTTTCGACCGTCGTAGCCTCCATCGCTATCCGGCAAATTCTCGGTCGCCGGTGGAAATAGCCAAGCTTTCGGAACGATAGCCCAGGGCGGGGTAGATCCGTTCGTCCCCTGTACCCCGAACCCGCTTGAGTTATCATTGCGGCCATGAACACTATCCTGATAATAATTTTGCTGGCGATGGTCGTCCTGATCATCGCCTCCCTGGCGGTCGGGCGTACCACCCACGAGGTGGAGAGCGCGCGCGACACCGAATACCTGGAACTCGAAGGCGACTGGATACGCTACAACGTCATCGGTGGTGGCCCTCCGGTCGTGCTGGTGCACGGCTGGCTCTCATCCTCGGCGGTCTGGGAGCAGCTCGCCCAGCGGCTCTCTCAGCGGTTCACGGTCTACACGCTCGACCTGCCGGGCTTCGGGGAGTCCGATAAGCCCCTGGAAGGCTACGGGGTGCGCTACGGGAGCCGACTACTCTACGCGTTCTGCGCCCACTTCGGGCTGACGCGGGTCAGCGTTATCGGCCACGATATCGGCGGGGATATGGTGATGAAACTCGCTTCCGATCACCCCGACGTGGTCGGTCGGATAGTCCTCGTCGCCACCCCGGCAAATGAGGAGCAGATAGACCTACCGACCTCTCTCTGGGCCGCGACGCTGCCCGTGGTCGGGCCGCTCTTCTACGCGCTCGGACGTTCGGTGAGGCCTGTTAGGGCCTCCTGGATGCGGGCCTTCGTTTCCGAATCAGAGGACGTTACAGACGAGATGATCGAAGACTCGGCAAGCTCGACCCCGGCGGCGATGAGCAAGACGCTCTCGGTCTCCAAGCGTGAGATAGCCGGGGGGAGGCTCGCCCGGCAGTCGCGAATGGTGAGGGTTCCGGTCTTGATCGTCACGGGCGAGGAGGATCAGATAGTCGACCCGCAGGCCGCCGGGGTATGGTCGAAGAGCCTCGCCCAGTCCGAGGTCTGCCTGATGGACGAGTGCGGTCACATGCCGATGATCGAACGCACCGGCGAGTTCAACGCCCAGATCCTCGCCTTCCTCACCGGGGACGCTCGCTACCTCGAATACATTGAGCAAAGCTCCTCGCAGAACACCGAGATAGATCCGGATATCAACACCGAAGAAGACACCATCGAGGTCGGAACCCTGCCCCCGGAGGGCGAAGATCCCGCCTTCGACAAAGGACTCTTCTCTCCCGGACCTCGCAAGAAGAGAGAGGATGACGAGCCGGAGGACGGGGAACTCCCGAACAGCCGCCTGCGTCGCGCCCGCCCTCGCAGGTCGAGCGGTGAAGAACCCGAAGAGAAAGACCTCGGCGCAGAGAGCCCTTTCCGGTCGCTCGATGCACAGCCTCCTGCAGCGGAGAACGAAGCGGACGAGCCGGACACCCCGGATACGTTGGACGACAGGGAGCGGGGGGATGACGAGGACTCTGGCTTGGTGCGCAGGTTCGGCGCACGCTCGTCGAGGCCGTCGGCCCGCAGGCACTCGAGGCCGTGGAACTTTGACGAGAACGAAGAAGAGCCAGTAAACGAAGATCCCCCGGAGAGCGATTTTCCCGGTATCTCCACTAGCGGCCCGAACGAGGGCGTCGAGGGAGGAGAGGAGAGCGAGGTACGGTCCGAGCGCGAAGGTTTCTTCTTCGGGAGAACGACCGACCGGGCGGCCGACATCGAGCGCGAAGACAGCACCGAGGATTTCTCGGAGACTTCGGGGCCGAGCGGGGAATTCATTCCCCGGGAAGAGATCCCTCGAGAAGAGCATTCTCCGGGTGAAGAGCGAACTCACTCCGGGGAGGACGAAGCCCCTGAGGCGCCTCGCCAAGAGGAGCCTCCTCCTCGGCAGAGGAGCCGCGAAGACTACGGGGAAGAAGGTTCCGTACCGGAAGTCCCCGAAGGACTCTTCGACTGGGGCAGTTCGCTGGACGACTTCGAGCCCGTTGACCGCAGCCGCGCGAGGCGTCGTCGGAGGCGTACCGAGAGCGAAGAGAACCCCAGCGGTGATGAAGGCAATGAAGGCAACCACGACTTCCGGGGCTAGAGATCTTTTCTGAGGTAGATCCAGTCCTTTATCTTCAGGAACTTCGCGGTCATCAGGGAACGCTGCCGGGAGACTTCGATGAAGCCTTCGTTTTCGTAGAGGCGCATGGCCGGGATATTGTTGCCGCTGACGTGTAACCCTACGGTTTTCTTGCCCGTCTGTCGGGCGAGGTCGTAGGAGGCGTCGAGCAGGCTCCGGGCGATGCCCTGTTTGCGGGTCTCCGGTGAGACCACGAGCCGTTCGACGTAGGCCTCCGAGCTTCGGGGAGTGTAGCGCGGGTAAGAGAGCATCGTCGTGGCCCACATCGCCCGGAAGAACCCGAGGTTGCGGCTGAGTGTGCGCCAGAGGCCACGAGCCATCACTTCATCCTCCGAAGGCGCGACCCGTACCCCGACGCTGGCGATGATCTCACCGGTCTCGTAGCCGTCCACGACGAAGCTCCTGACGCCGCCGAAGCGATGTTCGAGGCTGACCCAGCGCTCCATTATCTTGACGGATTTTTCCATTCCCTCACCGAAGACGGGGCGAAACTTGTCGAGGAAGCCGCCTATGACGAGCGCGGCTATAGCCGCGTCGTCATCTGGAGTGGCTTCTCTGAGGATGAATTTTCCGGCTTCGAGGTTAGTCATAGATTAAATAATCCTAGCAGAAGCAGGCTTGCTTAGCCGTTTTCGGAGCGCCGGATGGTTTACCTGAACTCCAGATTCGGTAACTAGCTAAGTGTCGTTTACAGAGTTTGTGATCAAAACATCAGAGAGTAGGCAACACTGAAGATTTACGCCTCGTGGGAGAGAGTATCGTCCAGCTTCTGGTTCGTGCCGATGGTTTTGCTCACGCTCAGCATCGTACTCTTCGGGGTGACTCACTATCTGGATCGCCTGATCTCCTCTGACCTTTCCACCGTGCCGATCCTCTTCTCCGGCGGGCCGTCGGCGGCCCGGGATGTGCTTTCTTCGATCTCCGGGAGTTTGATCACGGTGATCGGAACGGTCTTCTCGCTGACCATCGTGGCTTTTACGCTGACCTCCGGTCAGTACACGCCCCGGATGCTCAAGAACTTCTCTTCGGACAGGGGCTTGAGAATAGTGTTGGGCGTCTACATAGCGACTTTCGTCTACGCCCTGCTCGCACTCAGGACGGTACGCTCGGCCGAGAGCAGCGGAGGAGAGTTCGTGCCCGTAGTCTCCGTCGCGGTGGCTTTCCTTTTGGCGCTGGTGTGCGTCGTGCTCCTGATCTACTTCATCTATCACGTAATAAACCTGATCCAACCCTCCACCATCTTCGAGCGACTTCACGGCGAGACGAGTAAGGCTATCTCGGAACTCCCGGATCTCCAGAACTCATCTGCGACGAAAGCCACGACGAAACCAACGACTGATAAACGCGTCAGCGACCCGATGGAGAACCCCGGCCTGCGCCTCCTGCTCTCAGAGAAGCCCGGTACCCTGAAGGCCGAGGAGAGCGGTTATATCCAGGATATTCAGATGAAAAGCCTGGTGGAAGCCGTCAGTTCTCCGGGGGTAACGCGCGTGGTGGAGTTGCCGTTCGTGATCGGGGACTTCGTTTCGGCGGGGCTCGATGTCGCCCGGATATGGCCCGCTAACGAGGATGAACTCGACCACGAGGCGAGGAAGCAGGCGCATGAAGCCATCGTCTTCGGCAAGGAGCGTTCCATCCCCCGGGATTTCACGTTCGGTCTGCGACAGCTCACGGATATCGCGCTTAAAGGACTCTCTCCTTCGGTGAACGACCCGACAACCGCGATGCAGGCTCTGGACCGGACAGAGGCGCTCCTGATCCAACTGGCAGGCAAGGAACTTCCCGAGCGGTACGAAGAATGGAACCTGGGCGATGAGAAGATAATACTGCGAGTAGCGAACCCGACCTTCGAGGACGTAGCGGAGATTGCCTTCGATCAGGCGCGTCGGGCCGCCCTGAATACGGGGCAGGTGATCTTCTTGAAACGCTGGCTGGAGGTGATCCTGAACGCAGCCTCGGCCAACGAGTCCGCAGAACGCCGCGGCTCTCTCTGGTCTCGCCTCCGCGACCTCGCCCGCACGGCTCCGGCGCAGCTTCCAGATGAGCGAGACGCCTTCGAACTCACACTGAGCGTCATGGACGCTGCCGCCCGGTTCAAGAAACTGGAAGGCAGCCTGCGGGCACGGACAGACCGGGACCTCGACCAGTTCCCGCAACTCTGGAGGGGATCATCTTACGAAGAAGCCCTGCAGAAGGCTGTGAAAGAAGCTCTAGGAAAGGACTCAATCCACGAGCCGCTTACGCATGATCTGGATCGGCACTAAAGACAGCGCGGCGGTGAAGACCACTATCCACAGAACGTCCACGATGACGGCGGGCGTCGGCCCGGTCGCGAGCGCGCGACACACGTTGACGGCGTGGTACAGCGGCGTGAACCACGCGAGCTGCGGAACCGGAGCCGGGAAGTCGTCCGGCGGGAAGAAGATGCCGCTGAACAGGAACATCGGCGTTACGACAAGGGTGAAGTAATAAGCATAGAAGTCTATTGACTGGATCAAGCTCGTAAAGAGCATCCCCATTACGCTGAACATCAGCCCGGCTACGAAGATGAACGGCGGCAGGAGCAAGGCCCACCACGATGTTACGAGGCCGAGAAAGGCGAGGACTATGAGGAAGGCCGTCCCGTAGAGCGTGGCTCTTGTGCCGGCCCAGAGATATTCGCCGAAGATCACATCCTCGGCGTTGACGGGGGTCGAGATTATCGCGTCGTAGACTCGGTCTATCCTGAACTTGACGAAGGTGTTGAAGGTCGCCTCGAACGACGCGGCGAACATGGCGTTGGACGCGAGCAGGCCGGGGGCGATGTAGTAGATGTAGTCCTGACCGTTGATGTCCTCGACGAAAGCCCCGAGGCCGAGGCCGAGCGCGGCGAGGTAGAAGAACGGCTCGATGAAGTTCGGGAAGAGCGCGGCCTTCCAGAACTTGCCGAAGATTGTCAGGTCGCGTTGCCAGACGCGGAACGCGCCTCTCAGGGAAGGAAAGTACATCTATCTACTCCACCAGGCTTCTGCCGGTGAGTCGCAGGAACACGTCCTCGAGGCCCGCCGGACGATAAAAGGTGTTCTCCACCGGGATCTTCGTCTCGTTTACCCGGGATCTGAGAGACTCGGTGTCGCTCGTGTAGGCTAGCAGGAGGTCGGCGCTGCGCTCGACATGGTCAGCCTCGCCTTCGAGGAACGCAAGCAACTCTTCGAGTCGGTCGGCCTGCGGGCGAAGCTCCAGAACCTCGGGGCTCGTGTTGTCGA
>JBPCNU010000116.1:0-11156 GCA_051000975.1 Rubrobacter sp. | reverse complement strand
GGTCACGAGGTCGTCCACGTACAGATGCTTCCCGTGAGCCAGGAACTCCTGAACCCGGAACCCGGCCACCCCGACGGGTGTTCCGGCGGATGTTTCGGCGGCTTCGTAGGCGGTTGCGAGCCGGTATCCCGCGCTACGCATTCGCCTTACGGCGGCGACGAACTCTTCCTCGGAGAGGTGCGGGCGGAGTTGTTGCATAACCGGGTAGGCGGCCCGGACTTCGGCTTCGGTTACGGCTTCGCGGACTTCAGTGGCGGGCATCGCGTCAGGGGTTCTTTCTCTTCTTGGCGCGGACTTCGACGCTCTTCGCGTGGTTTTCGAAGCCTTCGAGGCGAGCCAGGCGGGTAACGTGCGGGGCGAGGTTATCCAGCGCTTCGCCGTCGAGGTGCATGTAGTTCGTGCGAACGAGAAAGTCGTTCACGCTGCGGGGTGAGGCCCAGGCGGCGGTCCCGCTGGTTGGCAGGACGTGCGACGGTCCGGCGGCGTAGTCGGAGAGGGCGATGGGGCTGTGATCCCCGAAGGCGACCATCCCCACTTCACGCAGGTCGTTCAGGGCGGCCTCGTGGTCTTCGGAGATCACGTGCGCGTGTTCGGGGGCGTAGGCGTTGGAGATCTCGGCGGCCTGTTCGAGGTCCCGGCAGAGGACCAGCGCAACGAGTTCCGCTGGTTCGCCCGAGAGGAGCGGTTCTACTTCGTCTATCAAGTTCTCCGAGGGGGTTACGAGGACGGCGGAGGCCCCGGAGAGGTGTTCGGCCTGCGCCATCAGGTCGAGGGCGACGCGCTCCGGGAACGCGCTCGCGTCGGCGATGACAAGGACGTCTGACGGGCCTTGAGGTGCGTCGATCCCGACGGTCCCGAAGACTTCAAGCTTGGCGGCGGTCACGAAATCGTTGCCGGGGCCGAAGATCTTGTTGACGGCGGGGATGGTTTCGGTTCCGTGAGCCATCGCCGCGATGGCCTGCGCCCCACCGACGGCGTAGATTTCATCGAGACCGAGCATAGCGGCGACCCCGAGAACGGAGCGGTTCACTTCTCCGTCGCGTCCGGGCGAGGCGCAGACGCAGATCTCATCCACCCCGGCGACGATGGCCGGGACGGCGGACATGTAGAGGGAAGACGGGTACGCACCGTGACCGCCGGGGGCGTAGATGCCCGCCCGGCGAATAGGGCGCGTGCGCTGGCCGAGGACTTCGCCGCCGCGACGGATCTCAAAGCCGCGAGGCATCTCCCGCGCGGCAAACCGCCTAACGTTCGCGATGGCGATGCCGAAAGCTTCTTCGACATCCGCGGGCATCTCGGCCCTCGCGGCGAGGATCTCTTCTTTCGGAACCCGGATGTAGTCGAGGTTTACCCCGTCGAAGCGTTCGGTGTATTCCCGGACGGCGGCGTCGCCTCGCAGCCGGACATCGTCCACTATGTCGCGGGCGACGTTTCGGACCTCGGGCGAGAGGAAGCCGCCGGGGGCACGGATCTCCCGCACGATCCCGGCCCCGACCTCGCGAGCATCGAGCCTCTTCATCACCACGTCAGACCATCCCCCTCTGCCTCTGCATAGCGCGAGCGAGCCGGGAGATAGTGTCGTGCTTCAGGCGGTACGAGCCGCGATTCGCGATGAGGCGAGCCGTCGAGGTAGAGATTTCGTCGAGGATCACGAGATCGTTCTCCTTTAAAGTCGTTCCGGTCGCGGTGAGGTCTACGATGCAGTCGGTCAGGCCGACGAGCGGTGCGAGCTCTATCGAGCCGTGCAGCTTGATGAACTCCGCCTGACGCCCGAGCGACTCGAAATACCGGCGGGCGATGGACGGGAACTTCGTCCCGACGCGCACCACCTCGGCGCGGCTTATAGCTCGTTTGACGGCTTTGGCGTCCGTGCGAGAGGCGGCCAGGATCATCCGACACCCGCCCGTCCCGAGGTCGGCGAGCTCGACGACGTTCGGACCCTGCTCCTCGAGAACATCCTTGCCGACGATCCCGACATCCGCTGCCCCGTGTTCCACGAAGACCGGCACGTCGGTCGGGCGGCTGATGATGAACTCGACCCCGTCTACCTCGTAGATGAGCTTCCGTCCGTTGTCGCGCAAGACCTCCGCCGGAAGCCCGGCGACCTCGAGAGCGACCAGCGCGTCCTCGAAGATAGCCCCCTTCGGGACCGCTACCCGCAGGTTCTCACCGCTCATACCGGCCTCCCTCGCGCCGCTCGGACCTCCTCCAGCGTCCGCACCTCGAAGCTCATCTCCGGTACCCCCGCGATCTTCAAATTATCTCCAGCGTTGCTTCCTGAGTTACTTCCTTCGTTATCGTCGTCGTGTCCAGCCGGATAGGCGACCGCGTCGGCCCCGACGGATTCGGCGTAACGCCGCGCCTCTTCCGGCTCGAAGTCCTCCGCGACGTGCAGCACCAGAACGCCCCGGTTGCGGAGTCCGACGGCGGTTCTGGCGGCCTCCATCGAGCGGCCAAGCATCAGGAGTAGCGGCTGCTGCGGGTCTTCCGGGAGGATCTGGATCAGCCGCTCTAGAGAGATGGCGAACCCGGTCGCCGGGGCGTCTTCCCCGAAGCGAGAGAGCAACCCGTCGTAGCGACCGCCGCTTGCGACAGAGAAGCCCATGCCCCCGGCGTAAACCTCGTAGACCGTCCCCGTGTAATACCCGTAGCGACCGATGAGGCCGAGGTCCAGTATCGCCGCCCCGGGCCGTCCGACCGCCTCCAGATACGAAAGTACCTCGCGCAGGTTCTCGAACGCCGCTCCGGCCCGTCCGCTGGCGTACTTCGAGGCTTCGTCGAGCAAGCCTTCGTCATCCGCCCGCCCGACGAGCCGAGGTATCTCCCGGACCCCGGTGGCGACCTCGGCGGGGAGAACGGCGGCTATTTCATCTACTCGCACGAGGTCCTTCGCGGCGAGCGCCTCCAGCAGTCCCGCCGCGACCTCCGGCGCGTTCTCCTCAACGTAGCTCCGGTAGAACGCCGCCTGCCCCAGCACGACCGAGAAGTCCTCGCCCGGCGCAAGGCCGAGGCTCTCCAGAACGTCCGTCAGGAGCGAGATGGCCCCCGCGTCCTCACCAGGGCTGTCCGAGCCTACGACCTCGACCCCGGCCTGGTGAAACTCCGCCGACTGCCCCCGCCCGACGCTCGCCCGCCGGTAGACCGGGAGGCAGTAAGAGAGCTTGTGCGGGGCCGGGCCGTCCTTGAGCCGCTGGGCCACGAGCCGGGCGATAGGCGTCGTCATCTCCGGGCGCAGGAGGAGCATCTGATTATCCGGGTCGAAGAGCTTGAAAGAGGCGTCCCGGAGGTGCGGCTCTTCGAGAACCTCGGCGTATTCAAGCGTGGGCGTGACGACCTCCCGGAAGCCGTGCGCCCGGAAGCGGTCTACAACTCGCCGCTGCACGTCGAAGAGGCGCATCGCCTCGGGCGGGAGCATGTCGCGGGTGCCGGGCGTGGTCGAGAACTTTCTCGGCATCCCACCGGGGACTTCATCGGGGAGTTCGATTCGCCCGTTCGGCGTGGAGTTTGCGTCCGGTGGCTGATTGTCTTCGGGGAAAGTCATCCAGTTCGCTATCTTAACCGATGATCACCCGATAAACGTGTCTTCGACGCCTGGCACCGCTGTCTTCTACTCGCCCCTGCTCATTGCTACTCGAAGACGACGGTACGTCCTCCGTCTACAAGGACGCGATCTTCGAGGTGCCAGCGGACGGCCCGGGCGAGGACCCGACGTTCGACCTCGCGCCCGAGCCGGACGAGGTCTTCGACCGAGTGGCGGTGGGTAACGTGAGCGACGTCCTGGTGGATGATCTGCCCGGCGTCCAGCTCATCCGTTACATAGTGGGCCGTCGCCCCGATCATCTTCACCCCCCGCTCGTGCGCTCGACGATACGGGTCGGCCCCGACGAAGGCCGGAAGGAACGAGTGGTGGATGTTGACTATCCGCTCCGGGTAAGCCGTGACGAAGGTCGGGCTGAGGATCTGCATGTACCGCGCAAGCACCACGAGCTCTACCCCGTTCTCGGCGAGCAGCTCCTGAACCCGCTGCTCTTGCTCATCCTTCTTCCCCCTGTCAACGGGCAGATGATGGTACGGGATACCGTAGCTCTCGACCCTTTTCCTGAGGTCGTCGTGGTTGGAGATGACGAGCGGGAACTCCGCCTCGAAGTCGCCGGACTCCCACCGCCAGAGAAGGTCTATCAGGCAGTGATCGTACCTCGATACGAGCACTGCCATCTTCTTCGGAGCATCGGTGTAGGTTACGCGCCAGTCCATGCCGTGACGACGGGCGATAGGCGCGAAGGCCCCGTCGAACTCCTCGCGCGAGAGACCGAAGCCGTTCCCCTCGATTTCGAGGCGCATGAAAAAGTCACCGCTCCGGCTCACGAACTGGTCGGCGGAGAGGATGTTCCCGTCGTGCAACGAGATGAACGAAGAGATAGCGGCGATTATGCCCCGCCGGTCCGGGCAGGAGATGAGGAGCCTCAGGTTGTAGCTCAAACGATGTATTCCTTAATTCTGTTCTTCGGGTGTACGGGTCAGAGTCCGCGCCGTATTCTGCCATACATCGCTTACACGACCCGCAGATACGATCCTTTCGTTCGATTCAGGCACGATCCACAAGAAACAGTCCACCTTCAGGGTTAGCTAAGCGTCTCGAACAGCCAATTCTTTTGGAGGCGGGCCGGAGGTCATTCTCGACTAGCTCGTCGCCCTGGCGGAGATAAGCGTAGATAGAACGATCCCGAAGACCGCCGAAAAAGAATGCCCGATGTACTAGCATGGAGCGCATGTCCCCCAGAACCAGACGCCCGGACCTCCGCGAAAACGCCCTCCGCGCCGCCGGGGAGCATCTCGCACCGCTCCCGAAGCGCGACCGCGATATCTTCCTCGTAAGGCTCGACCGTTACTGGGACGATCTCGTAGACGGCCTGACGCCGCCGTACGGCGAGCACAGCGACTTCGAAGGCTTCGTCGTCTGTCTCGCGGGCCTGCTCGCAAGGAACTACGCCGCCCGCTCAGAGGAGCTGAAGCTCCTCGACCTCACCCGGATGGTGGACCCCGGCTGGTTTCAGAGCGAGAAGACCATCGGCTACGTCTGCTACACCGACCTCTTCGCCGGGGATTTGCGACGACTGCCACGGAGACTCCCGTACCTCGAAGAACTCGGCGTTACGTACCTGCACCTGATGCCGCTCCTCGCGACCCGCGACGGGGCGAACGACGGCGGTTACGCCGTCCGGGACTACCGCGAAGTCGAGCCGCGCCTCGGGACGATGGACGATCTCCGAGACGTTTGCCGCGTCTTCCGGGAGGCCGGAGTGAGCGTCTGTGTGGACCTGGTCCTGAACCACACCGCCCGCGAGCACGAGTGGGCGCGGCGGGCCAGAGACGGGGAGCCGGAATACCGTGAGATGTACCTCACCTTCCCCGACCGCACCATGCCGGACGCCTACGGGGCGACGCTCCCCGAAGTCTTCCCCGCAACCTCCCCCGGCAGCTTCACCTACGACGAAGAGCTCGGGGACGGCGGCGGCTGGGTCTGGACGACCTTCGAGGGTTTTCAGTGGGATCTCGACTGGTCGAACCCGAAGGTCTTCACGGAGATGACCGATGTCCTGCTCGACCTCGCGAACGTCGGCGTCGAGGTAGTGAGGCTCGACGCGGTGGCGTTCCTCTGGAAGCGGCTCGGTACCGACTGCCAGAACCAGCCGGAGGCGCACGACCTCCTGCAGGCGCTCAGGGCCTGCACGAGAATCGTCTACCCGGCCCCTATACACAAGGCCGAGGCGATAGTCTCCCCGAAAGACCTCACCCACTACCTCGGCACCCACTCCCGCTACGGCAGGGAGTCGGACCTCGCCTACCACAACGGCCTGATGGTTCAGTTCTGGTCAACGCTCGCGAGCCGCGACGCCCGCCTGATGACCCGCACGCTCTCCGAGTTCCCCGAGAAACCCGCCACCACCGCCTGGGCCACCTACCTCCGCTGCCACGACGACATAGGCTGGGCCATCGCCGATGAAGATGCCGCTGCGGTCGGCCTCGACGGCCACGCTCACCGGGCCTTCCTCTCCGATTACTACGCAGGCGACTTCCCCGGCTCCCACGCGAAGGGAGCGGTCTACCAGCAGAATCCCGGGACCGGAGACCGCAGGATCAGCGGAACCCTCGCGAGCCTCGCCGGGGTGGAGGCCGCCATCGAAGCCGGCGACAGAGACCTGCTGGACCTCGCGGTAAAACGTATCCTCCTCGGCCACGCCCTGATGCTCGGCTACGGCGGCGCGCCGCTTCTCTACATGGGCGACGAGCTTGGCCTGACCAACGACTCCTCCTACCTGAAAGACCCCGAAAAGCGGCCCGACAACCGCTGGATGCACCGTCCCCCGATGGACCGGGATATCGTCGCAAAGCGGCACGACGAAACGACCGTGACGGGCCGCGTCTTCTCCGGTGTGCGGCGGCTGGTGGCGGCGAGGAAGCGAACCACGCACCTCCACGCCGCCACCCAGACCATCACGGGCGACACCGCTCATCCGCACGTCTATGTCTTCGTGAGGCCGCATCCTCTGGGCGCGCTGGTTGCGCTCCACAACTTCACGGAACAGACGCAGTACATCAATCAGGACGCGCTTCATGAACCCGGCCTCAGAGGCCCGTACGACCACCTGACGGCCAGCCGAGTCCCGCAGACGCCCGGGGACATCGTACTCGCCCCGTACCAGGCGATGTGGCTGACGGAGGCTCCGGAATCGTAGCGAGGCTTCGCTAGCGACGGATCTGGGTAACGGCGGGGTCCAGAAAGAGGTCGAGGATCCAGTCCGTCCCGATCCTGACCCGGCTCTGGGGGCTCTCGAGCTTGTAGAGGTAGGTCGCCCGCCAGAAGAGCGCGGCGAGCAGCCCGCTGAACTTTACCCCCATCACATCGTTGACGGCGTACTCGCTCCCGAGCTCCACCAGCTGCCCGACGGGCCTGTATTCGAAGGCTTCGAACGGCCCGCCGTCCAGCGCGGCGAGGACGTTCCTCGCGACGGTCTTCCCCTGCTGCACGGCGGCCTGGGCGTTCGGGGGGACGAGGCTTCCGTCGGAGGAGGTGTTCTCCGAGCAGTCGCCGATACCCCAGATGGCCTCATGTTCGTGGACGCGCAAGAAAGGGTCCACCTTCAGGCCGCGACGAGCATCGTGAGCGAACGGGAGGTTCACGAGGGTCTCGCTGGCGCGGGCTCCGGCGGTCCAGATCACGTTCTCGGCGGGGATCTCGGTCCCGTCGTTCAGGACGACTTTCCCGGCGGTGACTTCCTGCGCCCGGACGTTGTTCATGACCTCGACGTCGAGCTGAGCGAGCTTCTTCCGGGCGACCTTGCGCAGCGCGGGGTCAAGCTCCTTCAAAACCTGCGGGTTGGCGTCTACAAGAACTATCCTGACGCGCCGGGTGGCTATGTTCGGGTAGTCCGGGGCGAGGGTCTTGTGGACCAGAGCGTGAAGCTCCGCCGCCGTTTCCACACCCGTCGCCCCGCCGCCGATAACGACGAAGGTGAGCTTGGAGTCCGGGACTTCACCCCTCGCGAGGGTCGTTTCCTCGTAGCGTTCGATGACGCGGTTTCGGATCTCCTCGCCCGCCGCTATTCCTTTTATGGAGATGGCGTGTTCTTCGACGCCGGGTATATCAAAGTAGGCCGGAGAAGCCCCGAGGGCGAGGACGAGATGGTCGTAGGGAATCTCTGCCCCGCTCGCGGTTACGGTGCGCCCTGCCGGGTCGACGGATTCGAGTTCGGCGCGGCGGAAGCTCGCCCCGTCCCGGATCAAGGCCCGGCGAAGCGGCTGGGCGACGTTCTTGGACTCGATGTCGGAGGAGATGATCCCGGCGAGCATCGGCCAGAAGGTAAAGTAGTTCTCCCGATTTATGACCATCACCCCGACGTCGCTCCTGTGCGCCATCAGCCGACACAACTCCTTCGCAGCCGTGTAGCCGCCGAAGCCGCCCCCGATGATGAGCACCTTCTTCTCGAAGTCGCGGAAGGGCCGCTTCTCCCAGGCTTCGTAGCGGGGCTTCGGAGCGAGGCTCCGCTTCAGGGCGACGGCCCCGAAGGCCGCCCCGGCTGCGAGAGCCGCCTTGCCGAGCATCTTCATCGTCCGCCGCCTTTCGTCGTGTGATCCGCCAGCCCTTCATCACTCAACACCACTCAACATCACCCGATGCTGCTTACCCGAAATCCTCTGATGCGAGTATCTCCGCATGGACAAGAACGACTCTAACAGGACAAACGGAAAACCCGAACAGCTGGAAAGTCTGAAGGCGAGGTTCGCCACCATGAGCGACCTCGGCGGTGCGGCGAGCCTCTTGCACTGGGATCAGGAGACCTACATGCCGAAGAAGGCGGTCGGCCTGCGCTCCGAACAACTCGCCACCCTGAGCCGCCTCGCTCACGAAACGCTCGTAGCGAAGGAGACCGGCGACCTCATCTCCTCGCTCGAAGATACCTTCGACGGGGACTCGTAAGATGGCGCGATGGTGCGGGTCGCGAGGCGCGGCTTCGATAAGTCGACGAAGCTCCCGTCGAGGCTCGTCGAGGAGCGGGCGCGGGCGACGAGCCTCGCCCAGCCCGCGTGGGTCGAGGCGCGAGAGAAGGCCGACTGGTCGCTGTTCGCGCCGCACCTCGAGAAGCTCATGGCTATTCAGAAGGAGACGGCGGAGCATCTGGGCTATGAAGACCACCCCTACGACGCTCTACTCGACCTTTTCGAGACGAACGGCAGGAAGGCGAAGCTCGAACCGATGTTCGACGGCCTGAAGGCCAGGATAGTCCCGCTGCTGAAGAAGGTGGCGGAGGAGGCGAACCGGGAGGAGACGGCCCGCGAAACGGCCATCCTCGGTGAGTTCGATGAGGCCCGGCAGGAGGCGTTCATTCGGCGCGTCCTGACCGACTACGGCTACGACTGGAGTCGGGGGCGGCAGGATAAGGTCGTCCACGCCTTCTGCATCAACATCGGCGGCCCGGAGGACGTGCGCCTGACGACGAACTACTCCCCCGCCCGCATAGACAAGGCCCTCTTCACCTCGATGCACGAGTCGGGACACGGGATGTACGAACAGGGCGTAAGCTCCGCCTATTCGCGCACGCCCCTGGGCGGTGGGGTCTCGATGGGGGTTCACGAGTCGCAGTCGCGGCTCTGGGAGAACATCGTCGGGCGGTCGCGGGGCTTCTGGGGCCACTACCTGCCCGTCCTCACGGAGTTGTTCCCCGGCGCGTTCGAGCGCATGGACGTCGAGACGTTCTACCGGGCGGTCAACGAGGCCCGGCCCGGCTTCATCCGCATAGACGCCGACGAGCTTACGTACAACCTGCATGTCCTCCTGAGGTTCGAGCTCGAAGTCGCGCTGATAGAAGGCGACCTCTCGGTGGATGAGATCCCATCGGCCTGGAACGCGAAGATGGAGGAGTACCTCGGAATCATCCCGGAGAATGATTCGCTCGGCGCGCTTCAGGATGTCCACTGGTCGAGCGGCCTCTTCGGCTACTTCCCGACCTACAGCATGGGGAACGTCCTCTCGGTGCAGTTCTACGAGAAGGCTCTCGAGGAGCATCCAGGCATCCCGGACGACATATCGAACGGGAACTTCGACGCGCTGCACGGCTGGATGGAGAAGAACATCTACCGTCACGGGAGCCGCTTCGACCCGGACGAACTCGTCGAGCGCGTAACCGGACGACCGCTCGACACCGCGCCGTACCTGAAGTATCTCGAAGACAAATACACCGAGCTGTACGCGCTGTAGAACAGCAGGAGGATAGAAGGGCGGGAGTCTGGCTTTCGGACCCCGCCCTCGCCCACCCCGGCGAGAGCGTAGATCCCGGCCCCGGCACGCCCCCGACGATGCGGACGAGCGGCAGGCTGAGCCCGATGGTCTGTTTCGGCTCCGGCTCGCCCTCCGCCGAACGCGATGCTCCCCTCCCGAAAACCCCGACGTGACAGACGAACCCGGTCAGCAAACCTTCGCAGGATTTGTTAACTCCTGATCTCCTTGCATCGCCGCCGTCAAGCCTCCATGATGTTGCGCTGTCGAGGCAAACGCACAGACGAAGCTACCGGGGGAACGACTTGTCCGAGGGGTCCGAGGGAATATCGCGGGGGACGCACGAGGCGCTCCCGGACGACCGCAACCGGGACGTATTCGTCTACATAAACGGTGAGTTCTTCCGCCGGGCCGAGGCGAAGATCTCCGTCTTCGATTCGGCCTTCCTTGTCGGGGACGGCATCTGGGAGGGCATACGGCTCCACGACGGCGAGTTCGCCTTTCTAGACCTTCACCTGGACCGGCTGTTTCAAGGGGCGAAGGCGACGCGTATAGACATCGGGCTGAGCCGGGAGAGGGTCGCGGCCGCGCTCCGTGAGACGGTCGAGAAGAACGGCATGTCGGACGGCGTGCACGTGCGACTGATGGTTACGCGGGGCGACAAGAAGACGCCGTCGCAGGACCCGAGGCTCGTGGTCGGCGGGGCCAACGTCGTTATAATCGCCGAGCACAAAAGGGCCGACCCGGACGTGACGAACGCGGGGGTGCGGCTCTTCACCACAAGCGTCAGAAGGCCGCAGCCGGACGCGCTGGACCAGAAGCTGAACTGCCACAGCAAGCTGCACGAGGTGATAGCGCTCCTGCAGGCTCTGGAGGCCGGGGCCGATGAAGCGCTCATGCTCGACCCGACCGGGGCGGTCGCGACCTGCAACGCCACCAACTTCTTTATCGTTAAGGACGGCGAGGTCTGGACCTCGACGGGGCAATACTCCCTGAACGGCATAACGCGGCGCATCATCATCGAACTCTGCCGGGCGAACGAGATCCCCGTTCACGAAAAACCCTTCTCCCTCACCGACGTGTACGACGCCGACGAGTCGTTCGTCACGGGGACTTTCGGGGGCCTGACCCCGGTAATACAGGTGGACGGACGCACTATCGGGCGTGGCGGACCGGGCGAGCAGGGCTCGTTGACGGCGAGACTCCGCGACCTCTACCGCGAGGCGACGAGGGAAGCGGCCTCCGGTGCCTGACCCCTCGGGCGACACCCTGCGGCTCTCGATGTGGAGCGGCCCGAGGAACGTCTCGACCGCGCTGATGTACTCCTTTCGCCAGCGTCCGGACACCTCCGTTGTGGATGAGCCGTTCTACGGTCATTACC
>JBPCNU010000115.1:0-5161 GCA_051000975.1 Rubrobacter sp. | reverse complement strand
ATCCCCATCTCGCGGAGCGTATCACCAAGCTTCGAGAGGCGGCAGCGGGCGATACGCTGGTCCGGCCAGGTCGCCCGGTGAACAACGGCGCAGGGCGTGTGCGGCTGGTATCCGCCAGAGAGAAGCTCCGACTGGAGTTCACGGGGCTTGGCGGCGGAGAGGAAGATAGCCATCGTCGTGCCGTGGGCCGCAAAGCGTTCTATCTCCTGTCCCTCCGGCATCGGGGTGCGGCTCGCCCGGCGGGTCCGGATGATCGACTGGGAGACCTCGGGGATCGTCAACTCGCGCCCGATGGCCGCTGCAGCGGCCGAGAACGAAGAGACACCGGGGACGATCTCCCAGGCGAGTTCGAGGTCTTCGCAGCGTTCTATCTGCTCCATGATCGCCCCGAAGATAGCCGGGTCGCCGGAATGTATCCGGGCAACCACGAGCCCCTCCCGCGCCGCCCGCTCGTAGACCGCGACCGCCCCTTCGAGCGGGATGTCCGTTGACTCCACGACCTCCGCCTCCGGCGAGGCATAGCCGAGTATCTCTTCGCTCACGAGGCTCCTGGCCCACACGACGATATCCGCCTCCGAGATCACCTTCGCGCCGCGCACCGTGATCAAATCCGCCGCCCCCGGCCCCGCCCCGACGAACCAGACTTTACCGAAGCTCTTATCCGCTCTCATCGAACTCCCGCCCCCTGCCGTTGAAAATAACCGTCGAGAGATACGGCAGCCGGTCGGTCTCCAGTTCTTCGAGACACCCGACAGACTCGGCCTCACCGCCGCCGAGCCGCGCCCCGTAGACCGCGCCTCCGATACGCTCCGCCTCCTGCGCCACCCGAACCACCTCCGGCAGCCGACCGCCGCCCTTGTAGCAGACCACCGTCTCGCTCATCGCAAATGCCCCTGAGAGCCGCACCGCCGGGCCGGGGTTTGCCCCGTCACCGACGAACGGCACGAGCGTAAGGCGTTCCTCGCCCTCGACCAGCACCGTCCCGCTTCTGGAGGCGAGATCCTGCATAGCCGTAACCCCCGGAACCGTCTCGATGCCGACCTCCGGCAACAGTTCGCGCACCCGCCGCGCAAGGTATGTAAAGGTCGAGTACACGTTCGGATCGCCGATGGTCGCGAACGCGCAGCCAAGCCCGGCCTCCAGCCGGGACACAACGACCTTCGCCGCCGCTCGGTGGTTCCGCTCCATCTCGTCCGCGTCGGCCGAGAGCGCGAAGACAAGCCGCTGTACCTTCTCTCTCTCCCTATCCCCGAGGTGCGCCAGCACGACCGCCTCGGCCCGACCGACCTCGCCCGCGTCGCCTACCGGGACGAAGACGACCTCGGATTCGTGAAAGGCGCGAAGCCCCCTCAGGGTCAGGAGTTCCGGGTCTCCCGGTCCAACCCCGACCCCCACGAGCCTCACCGTCTCACCCCGTCCCTTGTGAGCAGCGCCGACCCGACGAACCGCCGCGCTACCTCCGGGGTCGCGGCCCAGTGGGTGTGCAGGTAGCTCGCGTGAACGTTCATCTCCGGGCCGCAGACAAAGCCCTCTTCGCACCCGTCGTCGAAGCTCCAGGCGGTGGCGCTATTCGGGTCGTGCTCCACCGCCGAGTAGTGAAACTCGTGGCCGTTGATCCGCTCCCCGCCGTGCAGGAGCGGTGAGTCCGAGACAGCCACCGCCTCCCGGTAGCCGAGCATCAGCCGTCCCGCCATCCGCGTTGTAGCGTCCACGACGCGGCACATCTCACGCCCGTCGAGGTCGTTCGTCAGGTACATCAGGCCGCCGCACTCCGCGACGACGGGCCGCCCGGAGGCCGCGAAGTTGTGAACTTCGCGCTTCATCGGCTCGTTGGACGCGAGGGCTTCGGCGTAGGCCTCCGGGAAACCGCCCCCCAGATACAGCGCGTCCGTCCCTTCCGGGAGGCTCCCGTCGGTCGTCGGGTCGAAGAACGAAATTTCGGCCCCCGCCGAGCGCATAGACTCCAGGTTCTCCTCGTAGAGGAAACTGAACGCCGGGCCGGTCGCCACCGCGATGCGCGCGGCCTCGCCGGAGGCGTTCGACTTCGGCTCCCACGCCTCACAGTCGAGGTTCCCGGACGTGCGGGCGAGGCGTTCTATCCGGTCGAGGTCGCAGGATACACCGACGAGCCGGCCGAGTTCTTCTACGGCGCGTCTCGCCTCGTCCTTTCGCTCCGCGACGGGGACGAGGCCGAGATGCCGGTCGGGGGTCTCGATCGATCTATCCCGGCGCAGTACCCCTGCGACGGGGATCCCGAGCGGCCGTATCGCCTCGCGGAGCATGGCCTCGTGACGCGAGGATCCCACCCGGTTCAGAACCACCCCCGAGACGTTCACCTCCGAGTCGAAGGTCGCATACCCGTGAACCATCGCCGCCACCGACCGGGACATCGCCGAGGCATCTACAACGAGCAGGACGGGTGCGCCGAGTAGCTTCGCGACGTGGGCCGTAGAGGCGAAGCCTTCGGTCCCGCTCCGTCCGTCGAAGAGGCCCATCACCCCTTCTATGACGGCGAGGTCGTCGTTTCGTGAGCCGTGCTCGAAGAGCGGCCCGATAAGGTCTTCCCTGGAGAGGAAGGCGTCGAGGTTGCGCCCCGGACGGCCCGTTGCAAGGGCATGGTAGGACGGGTCTATGAAGTCCGGCCCGACCTTGAACGGCGCGACCCTCTTGCCCTGCGCGGCGAAGGCGGCCATCAGGCCGGTGGCGACGGTCGTCTTGCCAGCCCCGGAGTGCGTCCCGGCGACGACGATCCTCGGTGTGCTGTTCGGGGAACCGGTCAAGCCGCTACCATTCGATGCCTTTCTGGCCCTTGTGGCCCTCGTCCATCGGGTGTTTGATCTTCTTTACCTCGCTGACGGTGTCCGCGATCGAGACCAGAGCCTCCGGCGCGTCCCTCCCCGTCACTATGACGTGCTGGAATCCAGGGCGGTCCTTCAGGAACGCCACGACCTCGTCCGTATCTACCCAGCCGAACTTCATCGGATACGTGAACTCGTCCAGGATGAGCATGTCGTAGGTCTCATCGTTTATTCGCCGCTTGACCTCCTCCCAGCCCTCCCTTGCGAGGTCCGCCGATTCTTCGAGGTCTCTGACCGTCCAGGTCCAGCCATCGCCCATCTTGAACCAGTCTATGTTTCCGAGAGCTTCGGCGGCTTTCTGCTCCCCGACGTTCCACTTCCCGCTCTTGACGAACTGGTAGACGCCGATTCTGTAACCCCTGGCCCAGCCCCGGAGCATCACCCCGAACGAGGCGGTGGATTTACCCTTCCCGTGGCCCGTGTTCACCAGCAG
This sequence comes from Rubrobacter sp., assembly GCA_051000975.1. GTDB lineage: Bacteria > Actinomycetota > Rubrobacteria > Rubrobacterales > Rubrobacteraceae > Rubrobacter. The sequence goes on along the minus strand of JBPCNU010000115.1, from coordinate 1,870 downwards.
CAGCGGCCTCTCGCGCCTCGACCGCTTCCTGAGCCGTTCCTCCCTCGACTGACCGCCAACCTCGCTCATGCCACGCCCCTTCTCGTATCATCGTCCGCTTCTTCTATCACCCCGACGAGCGAGCCGGCTGACAGCTCGTCGAGCTTCGAGTATCGCCCGCCCATCGTCCGGGCGAGTGCCTTCGCAAGCCCGAGCCGGACGTTCCCGGCCTCGGTGTCTATGACGACCGAGGTCACGCCGAGGCGCGAAACCCTCGCCGCCGAAGCCTCTGGAGGGCGTCCGTCCGTCGCCCGTCCGTCGGTGAGGAGGACGAGGAGCGGCCTGCGCGTCGGGTCGCGGCGCCGCTCCCGGAGGATAACCTCCGTCGCCTCGTCGAGGCCGGACGAGATCGGGGTCCTCCCCCCGGTCGGAAGCTCCGAGAGACGCGCCGCCGCGAGGTCCACGCTAGAGGTCGGAGGGAGGATCGTCTCTGCTCCGCTCCTCCTGAACGAGACCAGAGCCACCCGGTCGCGCATCCGGTACGCATCCGAGAGAAGTTCCAGGACCGCCCCCTTCACCGCGCTCATGCGTTGCCTGGCGGCCATCGAACCGCTCGCGTCCACACAGAAGACGATTAAATTCCCCTCCCGGCCTTCGCGCACCTTGACGCGCAGGTCTTCGGGACGCAGCACGAGCCCCGGCCCCGTCCGACCCCGGCTCCTCTGCCACACCGCCGCCGCCCGGAGCGTCGCCCCGACCGAGATGTCCGTCTCTCCCCGAAAGGCCACCCGCTCCCCGACCGCATGACCGCGCTCCCCGACCGAACGACTCCGCCTGCCTGCCGGGCCGACCTCGCCCGCCGGGCCGACCTCCAGACGCTCCGCCCGGAAATCCCCCGACGGCGCAAAACCCCGCTCCCCGGAGCCGGGAACATCCCCGGCCTCGCCTTCAGAGCCGTTGCCGGAGGCCTGCGAACCTTTATCAGCGCCATCCGGCTCCGGCTCGTTGGCGTTCCGCTGGCCTTCGGGGGGCTCGTCCTCGGGAGGTTCGGGCGGCTCGTCCGGAAGGGCGGACTTTATCTCCTCCGGCGTTACGCCCGGCTCGTCGAACGGGCCGCGCCTGCGGCGGTGCGCCAGAGCCAGCAGAGCCGCCTTTTCCACGTCCTCGCGACCGACTTCTCCCCGGCCTTCCCAGGCCGCAATGGCGAGAGAGGTCTTCGCCGTGACGATGTCGCCGCGAAGCCCGTCCACCCCGAGCGTAGCGCAGACCGCCGAGACGTCCAGCAGCCGCTCGTCGGGGAGGTTCGCCCCCGGCAGGCGGCTCCTCGTCTTCAGAACCCGGGACGAGAACTCCCGCTCCGCTTCGTTCCATTCCCCGGTGAAGCCCTCTCGGTCGGCCTCGTAGCGAAGCCTGCGGCGCACGACCTCGGCCCGTTCTTCTACCTCCATCCCCCCCGAAACCTCGACCGAGAGCCCGAAGCGGTCGAGTAGCTGAGGGCGAAGCTCGCCCTCCTCCGGGTTCATCGTCCCGACGAGCAGGAAGCGAGAGGGATGCGAGATGCTGATGCCCTCGCGCTCGACGCGGTTCATGCCCATCGCCGCAACGTCGAGCAGCAGGTCCACGAGGTGATCCGGCAACAGGTTCACCTCGTCCACGTAGATGATGCCCCGGTGGGCCGCCGCCAGCAGCCCCGGTTCGAAAGAACGCTCGCCCTTCGTCAGGGCTTTTTCGAGGTCGAGCGTCCCCGTCAGGCGGTCGGTTGACGCGCCGACGGGAAGCTCTACGAGCCGCACTGGGCGTTCCGCGGATGGGACATCTCCCCCGTGAGGCCCGGCGGGGCAAACTGGGTTTGGGGAGGCCGGGTCGCAGGAGTACGGGCATCCGGCGACGA